>QWPF01000013.1:0-24355 GCA_003671255.1 Planctomycetota bacterium
AAAGGCATTCGGGCCCGAATTTCTTCCCTCGTGATACCCATGGTACCTACGACATCAACATGGGGATCGATTGGCAGTTCACCCGCTTGAATCTTTTCAAACATCTCGATTACACGAGTTAGATTCAAGAGATTTGACAAGGCAGCTTTCCGATATCGAGCCCGATGGCGCTCCAGACTCACTGCGAGCTTTAACTCTTCGCCTCGGTTTAAAAGCGGTATCGAACCCATTTGTCTTAAGTATAAACCCAAAGCATCGTCTGCGCCTTGGCTCGCAAAAACCTTGACTTCTGGTTTGGCAGTATTTTCCTCATCAACCTCAGCTTCGATTTGCGTGTAAATTTCTTCAGCTAATGCAGGAGAAAAAACTTCTTCAGTTTGATAAGATACAGCCTTGGTTGTTTTTGCAGATGGTGGAAGATTGACAATTTTTTTCTGAGTCACTAGAGTTTTTTTAATGCTTTTTTTCATTGTTCAAACCATCCTTAGTGAGAAACCTTTGATCCAAAAAATTATATACACTTGTACACACATTCGTTTCAAAAGCAGAATTTTTGACTAAAATACTTGTTCCTTATAAATTTTGAGTAACACCTGCTGATCAAAATCGAAGAAAATCAATTATGAATAAAACTTTGCGCAATAAAATTCTGAACACTTCTATTATTAGGCCTTTGCCATTGAATATTGCCTACTTTGACAAGATTTCTTTGCGAAATGTTAAAAAGATTGCATTATTTGCTTCAATTGGCCTGTTTGTAGTCATAAATCTTGCCCTAGGGCAGTCAAATACCCCCTCAGAACCCGAACTTACACCCGCAGACAAATCTCACTGGGCCTTCCAACCCGCCAAACACAGGCCCCTTCCAACGGTTAAAAACCCTCTCTGGGCCAGCAACCCCATCGATTTTTTTATCCTCGAAAAGCTTGATGAAAAAAAACTTGCGCCCTCCCCTTCTGCTTCAAAAGAACATTTAATACGAAGGGTAACTCTTGACCTCATCGGGTTGGCTCCCACAATTGAAGAAATTAATGCCTTCCAAAATGACCCCAATCCCAACGCCTACGAATCCTTGATCGATAGGCTTTTAAACTCACCACACTATGGCGAACGCTGGAGCTTATTTTGGCTTGATCTAGCTCGATATGCCGAATCAAATGGGTATGAGGCCGATGGGGAACGATCTCAATTCTGGCGCTACCGCGATTATGTGCTAAATGCTTTCAACTCAGACAAACCTTACTACGAATTTATCTTGGAGCAGCTTGGTGGCGATATTCTTGCTAAGAGCATGATCAAGCCAAACGAGGATATTCCCCAGGCGATCCTGCGTAATCCGAAAATTGCTGAGCTTTTAAGTGCGGTGGGTTTCAACCGTTGTGGTCCAACCCACATGGTTGGTGGGAATTCTGATCAAGAGATTCTAAGGCAGGAAAATTTGACAGAAATGACCTCAGCGGTTGGCAGTGTTTTCATGGGGCTTACGATTGGGTGCGCCCGTTGTCATGATCACAAATTTGATCCACTTTCCCAAGTGGATTATTACCGCATGCAGGCATTCTTTGGCAGTACTTATTTCAAAGAAATCGACATGGTAAGCGCGGCACAAAAAAAGGCTCGTGAAGATGAATCATTTAAATACAAGCAGCAATTAAATCCCCTTAAAGCTTCCGTAGATGCCATCGACAAACCAGTTCGCGATAAACTCACCAAGGCAAAAATCGAAAGCCTTGATAAAGAAACAAAAATTGCCTTGGCAACCGATGTTAAACAGCGATCGCCTCAACAGCACAAGTTGGTTTCCATGGCAAGCCCTTTGGTAAAGGTCACCTGGGATGAAGTGCTTGAAGCTCTCTCACCCAAAGCCAAAGAAGAACGCGAGAAAATTAAAGCCCGCATGCATGATATCGAAGCACGAAAGCCCCAACCTTCGCCACAAACTTTTACCGTTATAGACAATGGCACTGGAGGCACGAACTTTTTAAAACGAGGGAATCCAAAAAGCAAAGGCGCTCGCATCGAACCTGGTTTCCCCAGATTGCTTGCACCCGGGGGATTTCAAGCTGGTAATGCTAAAGTTCCCGATAGGCTGGATCTGGCGCAATGGCTGATTCGATCCGAAAACCCACTTACCGCAAAAGTCATGGTAAACCGGATCTGGCAGCAGCATTTTGGCGCAGGTCTTGTTGCATCTCCAAGCGATTATGGCGTCAAAGGAATACCGCCAACCCATCCGGAGTTACTGGATTGGCTCGCATTGGAATTCGTGAATTCCGGTTGGTCGATCAAACACATGCATAGGCTGATAGTTTTATCGAGCACTTATAGGCAGACATCAAAAAATGAAAACCTCACATGGTTGAAGGTTGATCCTGAGAACAAGTATTTATGGCGGATGAATCGCAAGCGGATGGATGCGGAAATCCTCCGTGATTCAATGATCTTTGTAGCGGGAAAAATGAACCAGAAGCTTCATGGGCCGATGATTAAAATCCCCTTGGAGCCCGAGATATACGATCTTATTTTCACTGAAGGTGAACCGGATGGTTTATGGCTTGCCAACCCTGATCCGCATGAACATTTTCGCAGGAGCGTTTATTTGTTCAACAAACGCAATGTCAGGCTGCCCGTGCTTGAGGTATTTGATCAGCCCGACACGCTGGTTACCTGCCCGATCAGAAATTCTTCCACGCATGCACCCCAGGCCCTTACCATGCTGAACGGGCCTCTTTCTCAAGAACTTTGTTTGGCAATGGCTGCCAATATTATTGAGGATGCTGGTATCAAGCAAGAAGACTGGATTGCTCTTCTTTGGCAACGGGTATTAGGGAGAAAGCCCACACCAAATGAGCAGGAAAACGCGCTCACTTTTCTTAAAGAGCAGGCGGAGAAAATCGGAGCTGATGTTTCCAATAAGATAGCTTTGCGCATACCGAAAACTTCTAAAAAGCAAAAGATAGACTCGATTCAATCTGCAGCTTTTTCAGACTTATGTCTCGCTTTATTTAACACCAACGAATTTGTTTACAGGCCTTGATTCTACATGAATGACAATAATACTTTCGATGTTTTGGGCATGGGTTGTGTCGCTGTTGACGAAATCCTCCGCATTCCAAAATGGCCCGAACAAGACACCAAAGTGCGGTTAACCCATTACGACAGGCAATGTGGAGGCTTGACAGGAAATGCTCTTGTTGCTGCTTCGCGCTTTGGGGCGAATTGTGCATTTGCTGGCCATCTGGGGCATGATTCCAATTCTGATTTTGTCAAAAACACTTTTATCAAAGAGAACATTAATCTGGATCATGTGCCTTGGAAAACCGATTCCATGCCCATCCACTCTTTCATCATTGTTGATGAATCCAATGATACAAGAACCATACTCTTTCATTTAAATGGTTCGACAGGCGCACCTGCAGACTCGCCTCCCGAAAGTGTTATCCTCTCAAGCAAAGTTTTGTTTGTAGATCACTACGGTATTGAGGGCATGATTCGCAGTGCAAAAATTGCGAGGCGGGCGGGAATTCCCGTTGTAGCAGACCTTGAAAGAAATGAATGGCAAGGGTTCGACGAATTGCTTTCCCTGGTTGATCATCTCATCATCTCGATAAAATTCGCACGCAAAATATCGGGCTGCAGTTCACCCGGTGCAATTGCCCACAAGCTTTTCACGCCCGGAAAAAAAGTCGTGGTGGTTACAGGTGGCGAAGAGGGCTGCTGGTATGTTGAAGAAAACAGAATCCTAAAGCACTTCCCTGCCTTTAAAGTAAAAGCAATCGATACGACGGGCTGTGGCGATGTTTTTCATGGGGTGTACAGCGCATGCCTTGCTGCGGGCTTACCAATTCATGAAAGAATCAGATTTGCATCAGGTGCTGCAGCGATGAAATCCTTGCATCCCGGAGCGCAAAAAGGTGCACCCACCAAAGACCAAGTTCTAGAGTTTCTGCAAACCCGTTAAAGAGTTTTTGATTGGGTTTTATGAAGCTTTGGTTTCGGGATCTTTGCCACCCTGCGAGCCATCATCTTCCAACTGAGGCTCAACGCGTCTGGCCTTCGAAAAATCAACACTGCCATAATACAAATCAACCTCGAGCCTAGGTTCGGTGCTTAGCTCTATCGGAATCACCACGGTGAAAGTACTACCCTTGCCCAATTCGCTTTGAAGTGAAACTTCCCCACCCAGCAACTTGGTAAGTTCCCTAACGATGGATAAACCAAGGCCGGTGCCATCATGTTCGCGGGTGAGAGTATTCCCTGCCTGTCTGAATTTTTCAAAAACGAGTTCCTGCTCTTCGGGTGCGATACCAACGCCGGTATCCGAGACTGTCATGCAGTGATTTTTACCTTCCTGCTCAACTTTCAAAACAACCTTGCCACCCTCAGGGGTGAATTTCACCGCATTCGAAAGCAAGTTGGCGAGAATTTGCCTGAGTTTAACTCGATCTTGCCTGAGGTTTTTAATATCCGCCGGGATGACTGATTGAAGATCGATGTTTTTCTTTTCAGCAAGGGGCCTGGCCATCGTTAAAAGGCCTTCGCTAACATCATCGAATCTAAATTCAGTGATCGAGACTTCCATCTTACCCGCTTCAATTTTTGCAAGGTCCAGAATTTCATTGATCAAGCTGAGAAGTTGTTCCCCAGAACTTCGAATGTTCCCCGCCCAACGAATATGTTTTTCAGTAAAGTTTTGGGTGTTGATCAACAGGTCGCTGAAACCAAGAATCGAGTTCAATGGAGTTCTGAGTTCGTGCGACATTTTCGCCAAAAAGTCGCTTTTCAGCTTGTTGGATTCAAACAACGCCAAGTTTGCATGCGCCAACTCATCCACTTTTCGATCAAGGTTGGTGTTCACCTTTTTTAATCGATCCTGCATGCTTACAAGGTTTCTTAACATTCGATTAAACGCATGGCTGAGATCTTCAAATTCATCGCCTGTTTGGATTTCACTCCGAACATTCAATTCCCCTGCGCTGATCGCATCGCTTACTTCTTTTAAATGCTTGACAGGTTTCACAATCACATATCGCACAATCAGGTAGCTTCCGCCCATAATTAACAGCGCGGTTATCAATGCATTAGAAATAAGAATTGCACGGTTGATATGCACTTGTTTTTCAATCGAATCAATCGGGATATCCACATCGATTTGAATCATTGCGAGCAAATCATTTTCCTTGATAGCCCCCTGCAATTGCGTATGACACCCCATGCAAGATTTACTGGCACGAATCGCTGCGTAATAATGATTCACAGACCGGGAAAGAAACAACTTATTCTCTTCGTTCCTATCGGGGTTATTGATGAATTCATTAAGCTGTTCATGGCCATAAGGGTCATCGGGTTTGTTTTCCGCCTTGGTGGCATTTGGGGTTATCAAACGGTAGCGATATTCCTTAAGGGCTCTGGGCCAGTTCTTTTCCCATTGTCTGCGAAAGTCGGCCAAAGCCCTGGCAGTATCTGGTGCAACAGGAAGTGCTCCATCAACGGGTTTACCATCCACTCCCACAGTTTTACACACCGAGGTTAAAAGATGATCCACAATCTGATTAACTAGCAGTCTGCAGGTTGTGGGGATTTGCTCGTAGGCAAGATGCTCGGTTTGATAGGCGTAAAGGGAAAAGCTGGCACTGATTAAAAGGAGGATAAAGCCACCGAATAGGAAGCGGCACTTTCGCTCGAGGCTGGTTTCGCCCAACAGTCTTTTAAAGGCACGATAAGACATTATTCCCACATCTATGATTAACTAATTAAAGAACCAAAGAGATTCTAGCGTGTGCGAGGTTTTTTGGGCTGACAAATCGGGCAAAAATGTGTGGATCTTCCTGCGAGCACTATTTTTTTGATAGGTTGCCCACATTTCTTGCATGGCTCACCGGTTCTTCCATAAGCTTGAAATTCATCTTGATACCCACCCATCAACCCAGAGCCGCCAACATAATCTTTTATGGTGGATCCCCGATTTTCAATTGCACTGCCCAGCACTTCCCCTATGCATTTCGCCAACAATAATGCTTCTTTTTTAGATAGCGACATGGCTTTTCTAGAGGGGTTTAAGCCAGATTTGTACAAAGATTCATCGGCATAGATATTACCAACCCCCGTGATGTTTTTCTGATCAAGAAGGAAAGCTTTTAAGTTGCGTGAACTTTTTGCGAGGGTGTTAACCCAGTAATCTTCGGGAATATTAAAAGGTTCGGGGCCCAACTCTCGCGAATCAAAAAACTCTTTTAACGCCTCCTGAGAAAGAAACACATCGGCTGATCCAAACCTGCGAATATCACGAAATCGAAGTTCTTTTGCCTTACAATCCAATGAAAAAACAAGGTTGGTATGGGATTGCAGAGGCGTGCTTTGATTAAATACACATAACTGACCTGTCATCCCCAAGTGAATCAGCAGTTGCACATTTGAGCGAAACGAAATAATGATCCATTTGCCCCGACGGGTAACTTTTTCAATCGTTTGATTTACAAGTAATTGGCTCCAGACCGGATCCCATGGCCTTCTTAGTTTTTTTCCGGGAACTTCCACCTTTATTACGGTTTTTAAGCTTAAAAGTGGGATTAAATCTCGAACTACAGTTTCCACTTCCGGTAGTTCTGGCATGCCTTTTACCTTAACTCTATCGCATTGCGATGTTTTTTTTGTTCTCTTTTTTGTTTCCTTCAAATATTGAATAACAATCCCACCCATTAAGCAATAAGTTATTATGTAGAACTTATATGCGTTCGCTTGACCCCTCGAACCTTCGAGTCTAGTCTGAATGGTGTGGGTATTATGTTTTTTTTGCATTTATAAGGTTGGACATGAACACTAAACTTCAATCAATTCCAGACGCTATGGGTAGATTCGGCCTCTTTGGGGGCAGGTATGTGCCTGAAACCCTTATAGAAGCATTGAATGAACTAACCACAGAATACGAAAAGGCCTGCAAAGATGAGGCTTTTCAACAAGAATTTCATCGTTATTTGAATGAGTATGTAGGCAGGCCCTCGCGTTTATATTTCGCAGAACGATTAACCAAAGAAGCGGGCGGTGCAAAGATCCTTCTTAAAAGGGAGGACCTTAATCACACCGGTGCTCACAAAATAAACAATTCCATCGGGCAGGCACTTCTCGCAAAAAGAATGGGCAAAAAACGCATCATCGCTGAAACTGGTGCCGGGCAACATGGTGTAGCCACCGCAACTGCTTGCGCCCTTTTCAACTTCCCCTGCAGAGTTTACATGGGCGAAGAAGATATCCGCAGACAAAAACTCAATGTGTTTAAAATGCAAGCCATGGGTGCCGAAGTTTGCCCGGTAACCACGGGCAGCAGAACTCTTCGCGATGCAGTTAACGAGGCAATGCGCGATTGGATGTCCACCGTAGGAGATACCCATTACATCATCGGCAGTGCGGTAGGGCCCCATCCTTTCCCATGGATTGTCAGGGATTTTCAATCCGTGATCGGAAAAGAATCTCGCGAACAATGCATCGCTCAAACAGGAAAACTACCGAAGGTTGTGGTAGCCAGTGTTGGCGGGGGTAGTAACGCTGCAGGGATGTTTTTCCCATTCATTCATGATAAAGATGTAGAGATTGTGGGAGTCGAGGCTGGGGGTCGAGGGCCCAAACCGGGTGGAAATGCTGCAACTTTATCTCACGGCGCTCCTGGAATTTTGCACGGGGCATTCAGTTATGTGCTTCAAGACGCCGATGGGCAAACCGCAGATGTACATTCCGTATCTGCAGGCTTGGATTACCCAGGAGTTGGGCCCGAACATAGTTACTGGAAAGATAGCGGCAGAGTTAAATACACGCAGGTAAACGATGAAGAAGCTTTGGCTGGTTTTGACCTTTGTTCCAAATTGGAAGGGGTTTTGCCTGCCCTCGAAACCGCTCATGCAGTTGTAGAAGCAATGCGAATTGCATCCAAGCTAAGCAAGGATGATGTGGTTCTCGTATGTTTTTCAGGCCGAGGGGATAAAGACTGCTACGAAATAGCACGAGTAACAGGCGAAAGCCTGGAATAGTTTTTGCAATAAAAACCCTGTGATAAATAAAATCAGGAACCAATTAAATGAATGCAATAGATACTGCGTTTGAAAGCTTAAAGACTGGGAATAAAAAGGCGTTTATTCCTTTTATTGCTGCGGGGGACCCAGACCTTGAAAGCACTAAAGAACTCGTTAAAACCTTGGCAAAAAATGGCGCCACAGTGATTGAAATTGGCTTCCCCTACAGCGATCCAATTGCAGATGGCCCAGTCATTCAAGCGGCATACACACGGGCCCTTAATAAGGGTTTGAAAATCGAAAACATTTTCAAGGCGATTGCAGAGGTATCGCTAGATTTAGAAAAAGAAAAAATCAGGGTCCCCTTTGTTGCAATGGTTTCCATGAGCATCATCCACCGATTTGGCAAAGAGAAATTTATTGCAGAGTGTTTAAAGGGCGGGTTTTCGGGCCTGATCATTCCTGATCTACCCGTTGAAGAATCTCTCGAAATATCCAAAGATCTTAAAAAAGCTGCGCTTTCCTTAATTCTCTTGGTCACGCCAAATACCCCAAAAGAAAGGGCTTTGCTCATCCTTTCGGCATGCAGCGGGTTTGTTTATTGTGTCAGCGTATCGGGCATAACCGGCGAACGAGACAAAATCCCCGAAGAACTTTTGACAAACCTGGCATGGTTACGAAAGCAAACTCCCCTGCCCTTATGTGTGGGATTTGGCATCAGCAAGCCTGAACATGCAAAGGTATTACGCGACCACGCTGATGGGGTGATTGTAGGCAGCGCTATTGTGAAGCATATTGAAACTGCGGAAAAAGCTGGATTACCTGCTGTTAAGATTGCAATCGCAAATCTTGCCGGGTCTTTGGTAACTGCGCTTAATTCTTAGCAAAAAGGACGGGGCAACTTGCAGGATCGAAAGCGCAGAAAAATTGAACGCGAGTTTGGCGTTCCTATTGCGGGCGAAATTCTCGACCCCCAGCATTGGACTCAAACTGCCCTCAAAAAACTTCCCCTCGATGGCAACTTGGATATCCAAGAATTATTTGGCCGCAACGCACCCTTGATTGTTGATGTAGGGTGTGGCAATGGAAGATTCATTTTAGGGAGTTCTGTTTGGCGTGAATCTTTTGATCACTTGGGGGCGGATATTTTGCCTGTTGTCATTCGATATGCAACCCGCAGAGGGAACCAGCGGGGGTTAAAGAATGTGCGTTTTCTAGTTACTGATGGGCTGAACTTTGTTGAAAAGCTTTTGCCCAAGGGTTCGGTTACAGAACTGCACTGTTATCATCCTCAGCCTTATCATGCTCCAGAAAAATCTCTCGAACGATTACTCACGCCAAGATTTATGGCTGCGGTGCACCGGGTTCTTGTGCCTGATGGGCAGATTTTTCTGCAAACCGATAGCAAAGCCTACTGGGATTACATGAAAAGTACCTCTTCGCATTTCTTCAATTTCAGCGAAAGAATTGGGTGTTGGCCTGATGCACCTCGCGGGCGCACCAGAAGAGAAATACTTGCGATAAAACGGGGCATGACCATCTATCGAGGCAGCGGTATCAAGCTAAATAATTTACTTGAAGATGATCTACAAAAGCTGGAATCAAACTTACCCATGCCCTTGTTTACAACCGAAAGCTTTCTGCATAAGCTGGATTACGAAGAAAATCTGACCCGCCAAAGAGAGTAATTCCTTTAGTGGAACTACCCTCGCTTTGGCTTACAACAAATCGTTTACTTATTCATACCAGGGAACTCGAGTTTTTCTGCCAACTCGGGATCCAAGGGTTTGGTGCCCTTGCATTTGGGGTACTTGGTGCAACCAAGGAAAAAGCCCTTACGGCCTGGCCTTAGCTTCATGGGCCCATCGCACTCGGGGCAGGTATCAGTAATCTCGATTTCGGGGATATCCACTTTTGGTGGTGGTGGATACATGAGATTAACTTTTTCCTTTAATTCTTCAGGAATAGGTTTGGTGCTGCGGCATTTGGGATATGCAGCACAACCGAGGAAAGGCCCGCGGGGACCTTTTCGGACATTCATAGGGCCGCTACACTTTTCGCATTTAACGCCCAGATCCGTTTGTACTATAAGATTTCCCTCCGCATCAACATCCTTGGCATTTTTGCATTTTGGATAACCGGTACAGGCAAGGAAAGGCCCTCGTTTACCTTCACGGATAACCATGGGTTTGGAGCATTTTTCGCAAGTATGTTCAGTAGGTTTAGTTGTCACAACGGGCACCCCTTCAGGGTCAAAATTCATGGTGGTTTTACAATCAGGATATCCAGAGCATCCAAGGAAAGGCCCTGTTTTCCCTGCTCTTTGCAACATTTGTTTGCCACAACTTGGGCAAATATGCTCGGTAAGAATGGGCTTTTCGCGGGGCTCAACACCTTCAGCTCGCTTGATATAATTACATTCAGGATAACCAGCACAGCCATAAAAACGGCCCCGCCTGCTATACCTTTCAATAATTTCTTTGCCACACTGTGGGCACTTCTCCATGGCACCTGGCATTTTTTCTTTGGCATCTGTCATCGAAGTAGAAAACGGAGCAAAGAAATCGTCCAGAACTTTATTTCTTGGGACTGCATTAGTTTCGATCTGATCTAATTCTTCTTCCATCTGGCTGGTAAATTTAAGATCCATGACCGTAGGAAAATATTCGACCAAGAGATCGATTACCTTGATACCTATATCCGTTGCAAAGAACCTACGCTCTTTGACTTCAACATAAAATCTTTCCTGTATTTTGCTGATAATGGTGGCATAAGTACTAGGGCGCCCGATGCCCTCTTTTTCCAACACTTTCACCAAACTAGCTTCACCATAGCGTGAAGGTGGCTGGGTAAAATGCTGACTGCCAACCAACTCTTGAAGATTCAATTTCTGTTTTTCTTTGAGATCAGGAAGCATGGTATCTTCCTGTTTCCCACCTGGAGCAAGCACTTTTCGAAACCCTGCAAACTTAAGAATCTTACCCTGAGCTTTAAATAAGCCCTTGTCGCATTTCACCTCAACTTGGGTAACGGAAAAGATTGCAGGCTTCATCTGGCTTGCAACAAAACGATTATAAATCAAGGCATATAGCTTCGATTGCTCGAGTGGAATCAGGGCTGCGACCTTTTCAGGCGTGTAGCTTAAATCGGTGGGGCGGACAGCTTCATGCGCTTCCTGCGCGCTCTTCCCAGAAGCAAATTTGTTCGGATTTGTGGGCACATAATCTGCACCATGCGTCGTGGTTATTAGTTCCCGGCATGCTTTCAGCGCATCATCAGAAACCCGGGTGCTATCGGTTCGCATGTAGGTGATCAATGCAACCGAACCTTCGCTTCCCAAATCCACACCTTGATACAAACGCTGGGCAATGCCCATGGTTCGCTTGGCTGTGTAGCGCATTCTAATACTTGCCTGCTGCTGCAAGGTACTTGTGGTGAAAGGAGGGGGAGCTTTTTCTTCCCGATCTTTTTGTTCGAGCTTGGAAACTTCGTAAGTGCCTTTTTCAAGAATATTGGCTATTTCCAAGGTGCTTTCTTCATTGACGGTGGAGAATTTCTTTCCATCCCATTCATTGAGTTCAGCTTTAAAAACGCCTTCGGGAAGGTCGTTGGAACTGGGTGTTTCTTCCGCAGCGCCTGCTTCAATTTCTGGATCGGCTTCGTCTTCATCTTCGGTTTCTTTTTCAGAACCCTTTGCCTTTTTTACTGTCAAAAGATTTTTCTTGGTGGCTTTCCCTTGAGTGGAGAGGGTGGCAATGATTCTCCAATACTCTTCGGGTTTGAATGCCTGTATTTCTTTTTCGCGATCAACAATAAGGCGAACCGCAACCGATTGCACCCTGCCTGCACTGAGTTCGCGTGCCAACACCCTGCTTAAAAGCGGACTAAGATTATAGCCCACCACGCGGTCAAGAAATCTTCGCGCTTCCTGCGCATTCACAAGACCCATGTTGATTGCGCTTGGGGTATTAAATGCCTCTGTTACTGCTTTTTTGGTGATTTCGTTAAAAGTCACACGCACAGTTTTCTTAGGATCAAGCTCCAAAGCTTCGCTTAGGTGCCAAGCGATGGCCTCTCCTTCGCGGTCGGGGTCAGGCGCTAAATAAACCATGTCGGCCTTAGCAGCCAACTTTTTTAGAGCGGTTAATTCTTCTTTTCGGTCAGAAAGATTCCTATAGGTGGGAATCCAACCGGCCTCGATATCGATGCCGAATTTACTTTTTGGCAAGTCACGGATATGACCTTTGCTAGCAGCAACATCGAATGAATAACCCAGATATTTCTGGATTGTTTTTGCTTTTGCAGGTGATTCAACAATGACCAAGCTTTTTTTCTTTTTCGGTATTGTTTTTGCCTTTGCAGGTGATTCAACAATGTCCAAGCTTTTTTTCTTTTTCGGTGGCACTAAACTAACTCCAGACTTTTTGCTTCAGTTTCAATAATAATCTAGTTAAGATTCAACAATTGAATAAGTTGAGGTTGTATGGAAAGTAAGACCCGCTACAATCCCTACCTTGTTGGCATGGCCCAACATTCCATTAATATAGGGTCTTGCGGGATGTCAAGGCCGAAGAGTTTTAATTTTGTGCTATTTTTTTCCGTAAAGGACTCGGACATATGGCTTTTAACCCTTTTGAAAGTTTTCGAAAAAATCAACGCTCACTCATGGCTTTTGCTGCCATTGTTTGCATGATCGTCTTTGTTTTCTCCTTCGGACAGGGGGATTTTTTCCAAACCCTGCAAGAATGGTTAGCCACCCGCACCAGACCGGGTACCCAAGTTACCACTTTATACGGTGAGCCTGTATTTGAAGCGCAATTAGATAAAATTGCGCGCCAACGCGATCTTGCTAACACTTTCATGGTGCGGACCACTGCCCTTGGTGTGAATATGGCAATGACCGAACTGGAAAAGCAGCAAAAAGATATTAAAGAAGGCATGGAAAACACTTTTGGCAGGGTCATGCAAGGTTGGGGCATGCGCAGGAATCCATTCTTTGCGCAACAAATGCGTCTTCCCCCGGGTTGGCAGGCCATGAGCGTTCAAAATGATCTTAGTTTTCTTTCAGCCCAATCCTCTGTAATTAAGAATCCTGATCAGATGCGCGTGCTTGAAACCTTATCGATTTCCCTTGGCTTTGAAGCTTGGGAAACCAATACCGCAATGCGAGGGTTAGAGGAAATGTTTTTTGGCGGGGGTAAAACCTCTGAAGATCTTTTGGATTTCATGGTTTGGCTTAAGGTTGCAGATAAGCTTAACATTAAGCTTGCCCAAGACGATATTCGAATGGCTGTAAACCGAGAAGCTGCAAATCAAGAGGTATGGCCCGCGCCTCTGCCTTTGAAACAGATCCCCAGCGTGCAAGGGTTGGCCAAAAATGGCGCTCTTAACGAAGATGAGCTCCTAGCAGGCCTTACAAACGAGTTTCGTGTGATCATGGCCAAGGAATCGATTCTAGGAGAATCTCCTGGTGTTCGTTCTTACCGAGACTTGCGTGAACCTATGCAGCGTCTGGGCAACGCAGGGACTCCAAGCCCCTCCGAATTCTTCACCTTCTTTAAAGATTACCGTGCCAGCCTTGGCGTGATCATGCTTCCCATCCAAGCGGAAGATTTTATTTCCAAAGTAACAGAAGAGCCCACACCAGAAGAAATCAAAAGTTTTTACAACAGCTTTAAGAATGACGAAGAAAACCCCGGTAGCGACCGTCCTGGCTTTCGCCAACCCCGCATCGTTAAAGGTGAATATGCCACTGCCAAAGCTGAATCTCCCGTCTTTCGAAAAAAGGCACAGGCAAATGCTTTAGCTCCCTTTGTAACTAGGACTTTAGCCTTTTTACAGGCTGACAGTTTTGGTGGTTCGATTGGTGCCGCCATTGGCAACATTCTTCCAGGTTTCTCCCAAGAACCCATGTATGCTGAATATCGGATTTTCAAAGATTCCCGTTCCTCTTGGTTCGATCCGCCCTTTGCTTCCTCCGAAGTATTGCACGAACAAAGCACCCAGCAACCAGCCTTGATTGCTGGTTTAGTTGGTCAGATTGCGGGCACCCAGCAAACGCTTGGTTCTCCTTTTCTTACTGCTGCCATTTATCCCGGTGGGGCTTTGGCTTACGAAGCTTCCGCAAGGCTTAAAATCCTTGCTTCCACGATTCTGGCTTGTGCTTCCACCAACCCTTACTCTGCAATTGCCCTGCCCTTTAATTTTGTGCCACCCGTTCCAGAAATGGAAACGGTTATCACCACTCTTTTCGATAAGTATCTCGACATTCTTTCACCCAGAATGATGCGCGAAAACTTCATCCTTTTCACCGAGGAACTTGCAAAGCTTAAAAACAAGCCTGAAGATGCGAATAAGTTGGTTGCAAAGGGTATTTCAGAATATGGCTTAGAGATTCGCTCCATGAAATCTTCCAAGCCTTACTTCGAAATGGCTTCCGTACCAGAATTCTCTGATCTTAAAAAATCCTTCATTGAATCTTACCGCGATGCTCCACAAGCACCTGAATTCTGGCAACTCTTTTTCCAAGGCAATGGCACCTACGAAACCACCAGGTGGTCTCCTGATGAGCGCATGTTCCAAAACGACCCCAGCAGATGGATATTTTCCAAGGAACCCTACTTAATCTGGCGTTCTGAAGATCTTGCACCCCGAGATCGAACTTTGGCAGAAGTTACGCCCGAGATCATCAAGGCATGGAAACTACAAAAGGCGAGAAGACTTGCCCGTGCTGAAGCTGAAAAAATCTCAGAAGATGCCAAGAAGAAAACTTGGCCCACCAGTTACAACGATCTCGTGCGAGAATCAAAGGGTTATCTTGCTGCGTTAGCCCCCAGTAAGAAAGATTCGGACTTGAAGGAACTCAGTGGCGTGACTCGGATTCTACCGCAAAACACCACAGGGCCCGGGCAATCCAAGGTTTATCAAGCCTTCCGCATTCCGACAGATATCATCCCCTACCCTAGAAACAATCTGGTAGAACAGCTTCTTTCCCTAAAGAAACCAGGCGAAACTATGGTCTTCAGAGACCGCCCAGAAAATACTTTTTATGTCGCTCTTCTTCTTTCCAGAGCTGAACCGGGTCCTCAGGAATTTAAAAAAATCTACGAGAATGCCTCTTCTCGTTCCAAAGAGCCTGACACTTTATGGCAGATATTCCTTGATCAATACAGCAGGGATTTCAGAATCGAAACCATGAAAAAATTGCGTTCTGAAGCCTCGGGGAAGCTTGACGATAATGGTAGAATCCCCATTGCTGATTCTTACCGCAATAGAAATATCAAGGATGATTCAGGCAGCTAACCTTGAGTGCTATTTGGATAGTTTGAAGCCGGCCTTTTATAAAGGCCGGCTTTTTTTACGCCACTATTTCATTACATCTTCGTAATCGTAACATCGGCGCCTTCCAACTTATGCAACAGGTGCTTGGGCACAGAGCAAACGAATAGGGCCTTATCGTCAACGAATTCTTGCCTGATGATTTCGGCATTGGATGCAAGATAGGCAAAGAGTTTCCCGTTCCCGGAATAAGCCTCAATCTTGAGCATTACAAATTCAGAGCTAAGGGCACTAATAACGGCTTCTCTTAGTTGATCAATTCCTTGGCGGGTGACTGCGCTAATACTTACTGAGTTCGGGTGCCTAGCCTGCAATACATGCAGGATGGATTGATCATCAATTTTGTCGATTTTATTTAGCACTAAAAGGGTTGGTTTTTCAGCACATCCTAGTTCTGTTAACACTTTTTTCACTGCGCTAATTTGGTCTTCCACCTGCGGACTACTGGCATCAACTACATGAATCAGCAACTTCGCCTGCATCGTTTCTTCAAGGGTTGCCTTGAATGATGCCACCAGATGATGGGGCAGATCACGGATAAACCCTACCGTATCGCTTAAAAGCACCTTACCCCATTCCTTCATTCGCCATTGCCTGGTGCGAGTATCAAGCGTTGAAAAAAGTTTATCTTCAACACCAACTCCTGCCCCGGTTAGGGCATTCATCAGCGTGCTTTTTCCTGCATTGGTGTATCCAACAAGGGAAACGGTATGTTCACCCACCCTTGATTGGACTTCTCTTTCTTTACGGGCCTGAACTTCCCGGAGTTTATTTTTAAGATCGCGGATGCGATAACCGACGATACGGCGATCTTCTTCCAACTGAGTTTCGCCCGGGCCGCGCATACCGATGCCCGCAGCAATTCTTGAAAGATGGGTCCACATTCTTTTTAGGCGCGGTAAGGCATAAACCAGCTGAGCGAGTTCGACTTGGAGTCTGGATTCGACGGTTCTGGCACGGGTTGCAAAAATATCAAGAATCAATTCACTTCGGTCTAAAACCTTGACTTTCGTGGCTTTTTCAAGGTTTCGGATTTGAGCGGGAGACAGTTCGTTGTCAAAAATGACCACATCGGCATCCGTCATAAGCACTTGTTCCTGCAATTCATCCAGTTTGCCTTTGCCTATGTAGGTTGCGGGTGCAATTCCGTGCCTTTTCTGGCTAATTCCTCCAACAATGATTGCGCCTGCAGAGGTTGCAAGGCCACGAATTTCTTCGAGGGGATCTTCATTTGAGGGCCGTTCTGAAAGAACAACGCTGACTAGAAAAGCTTTTTCGGAACCTACAGTGATTTTATCGCGAGGAACTTCTAGGGTCACGGTTTGGTTTATTCTCCTTAAAAACAGCCCGGGAAAGAAAATACCTCTAGGTATATTATCAAGAAAAGATTAGCATCTCGGGGGATGGATCTCTATTGAAATTATAGGCTTTGGTTTAGAGAAACTAAATCCAAGTTTATATTTCATTAAGTTAATAAGATGGATTTCTAGAAACCTCTAGAAATCTAGTCCTATTAATGCTCTGGAGGCCTTCAATGTTTCCGTATTGGCCAAGCTTGGTCTATACCAGCCTTGTCGGAAACATAGAATAGAATTGTTAGGCAATTTGTTTGCCTGCTTCTTGAGTCTTGTGCCATTGGAGTTGTGCTTATGGATAATGGCAACGGTGGTGTGAATGGGTCATCTTCTGCAATTTTGGAACCCACTTCGGTTCCAAATGATGTTGATATGGTGGAAACACGCGAGTGGCTCGATTCTCTTTCTTCGGTTTTACAAACCAGTGGTATTGATCGGGCTGAATATCTTCTTACTCAATTACGCTTAAAAGCTCATACGGCTGGCGTTCATATCCCCTTCACTGCAAATACCCCCTACATCAACACCATTCCGCCAGGCAAGCAACCCGCCTACCCAGGCGACCGCGAAATCGAACGCAAAATTAAAAGCTTGATCCGCTGGAACGCCATGGCAATGGTTGTTCATGCCAACGAATTAGATGGCACTTTAGGTGGCCATATTTCCACTTTTGCTTCATGTGCAACACTTTACGAAGTAGCTTTCAACCATTTCTTCCGTGGTCCAGAGACCCCTGGCGGTGGCGATTTGGTTTATTTCCAAGGCCATGCTTCACCTGGTATTTATTCCAGAGCCTTCCTTGAGGGCAGACTCAGCGAACAACATCTTAAAAACTTCCGCAGAGAACTTGAACCAGGCGGTGGTTTATCTTCCTACCCACATCCTTGGCTTATGCCTAATTTCTGGCAATTCCCTACAGTTTCGATGGGCCTTGGACCTATTATGTCCATCTATCAAGCCAAGTTTAACCGCTATCTGCAAGATCGTAGCATCGTTCCGCCTTCCGACCGCAAAGTCTGGTGCTTTTTGGGTGATGGCGAATGCGATGAACCTGAAACTTTAGGCGCAATCAATCTCGCTTCAAGAGAACACCTCGATAACCTTATTTTTGTTATCAATTGCAACCTCCAAAGGCTTGATGGCCCTGTTCGAGGCAACGGCAAAATCATTCAAGAACTTGAAGCTGCTTTCAAAGGCGCGGGCTGGAATGTAATCAAAGTTGTTTGGGGCAGCGAATGGGATCCCATTATTGCCAGAGATCGTACCGGCATTCTTTTACATCGCATGAACGAAACGGTTGATGGTGAGTATCAAAAGTATGCAGTCGAAGATGGTGCCTATTTACGCGAACATTTCTTTGGCAAGTATCCTGAACTTCTCAAGCTTGTTGAAGATTATTCTGATGAACAACTCACCAAGCTTCGTCGAGGCGGTCACGACCCATTAAAAGTTTATGCTGCTTACAAAGCTGCTACCGAAACCAAGGGTGTTCCTACCGTCGTTCTTGTAAAAACTGTAAAGGGTTACGGTTTGGGCGAAGCGGGCGAAGGAATGAATATCACCCATGGGCAGAAAAAGCTCAAGGCGAAGCATCTCCTAGAATTTCGAACTCGTTTCAATCTTCCTTTTTCGGATGAAGATGTAAGCAAGGCTCGCTTCTTCCTTCCCGATCAAAACAGCCCCGAAATTAAATATCTCCATGAACGCAGAAAAGCTTTGGGTGGCTACCTGCCTGTTCGAACTTCCAAGGCCCCTGATCTTAAAACTCCAGGACAAGAATTCATCAAGCGGTATGTCTCAGGTAGTGGTGATAAATCGCCTTCCACCACTGGGGTTTTTGTCGACATGCTAGGCCAGTTCCTTAAAGATAAAGATATCGGTGCACGCGTTGTACCCATTATCCCTGACGAAGGCCGTACCTTTGGTATGGATCCTTTCTTTACCACCTTCAAAATCTATTCTCATGTCGGGCAACTTTACGAACCCGTCGATGCCAAAATGGCTGTCACTTATCGTGAAGCTACGGATGGCCAAATTCTTGAAGAGGGCATCACCGAAGCGGGGGCGATGTCTTCCTTCATCGCAGCAGGAACTTCTTACACCACGCATGGCGTACAGATGATCCCCTTCTACATTTATTACTCCATGTTTGGATTTCAGCGCATAGGCGATCTCGCTTGGGCTGCTGCAGATCTTCGCACCAGGGGTTTTATGCTAGGGGCAACTGCAGGCCGTACTACCCTCAGCGGTGAAGGGCTTCAGCACGAAGATGGGCATAGCCATTTGGTCGCTTCTACCGTGCCCAACTTGGTAGCTTATGATCCTGCATATGCTTATGAGCTTGCAATTATTTTGCGCGATGGCATTCGCAGGATGACTGGCCCAACTCAGGAAGATGTTTTCTACTACATCACTCTTTACAACGATAATTACTCCATGCTTCCCATGCCCGAGGGCGCAGAAGAGGGTGTGCTTAAGGGTATTTATAAACTTAAAAAATCCTCCATTGAAGCTCAGGGAGGCAAGAAGGTTCATTTGTTTGGCAGTGGGCCTATTTTGGTTCATACTTTAAAAGCACAGCAAATGCTTGCAGAACAATTTGGCATCGCTGCAGATGTTTGGAGCGTTACAAGCTACCGCGAGTTACGCAGAGAAGCATTGGAAGTGGATCGTTGGAATATGTTACACCCCACTCACACTCCAAAACTTTCGTATATCGAAAAAATATTGGGTGAAGAGGAAGGTGTTTTCATTGCTGCAAGCGACCATATGCGCTCAGTTCCCGAAATGATTACACGATGGGTTCCAGGCGGGCTTTTCGCCTTGGGCACCGATGGCTTTGGTAGAAGCGAAACAAGGCCTTCCCTTCGTAGACATTTCGAAATCGACACCGAATGTATTACAGTTGGCACGCTTTACCAACTTAGCAAAAAAGGTCTGATTGAAACTTCTGTTGTTGCGGATGCAATTACAAAGCTAGGTATCGACCCAGAAAAGATCAGCCCGATGACTGCTTAATTTATGTTGTCCCAGCCATTAATGAGCTGTGATTTTAGTCCCTGGTTCTTACTTGCAAGGATTTTGTACGATGTCCATTGAATTCAAGCTGCAAGCCCTTAAAGAAAATGTCGAGATTGTTGAAGTCAACGCCATCAAAGTAAATTTGGGTGACATTGTTACCAAAGATCAACCTTTGATTGAAGTTCAAGCTGATAAAGCTGCACTCGAAGTCCCCTCCCCTGCTGCTGGAAAAATCACCCAGATCCTTATCAAACAAGGCGATCAAGTTAAAATAGGGCAACTTATTTTTGTCATCGATCCCGTTGGCGCAGGCGCTGCCGCTGCTTCCGCAACTCCTCCTCCTGTTCCTCAAAAAACAACTAAACCTGCTCCGACTACCACCGCTACTGCCCCGGTTCCAGTCGCAACTGCAACTGCCACGAAAACTGCTCCCATTGTTCTTGCTCACGATGACAACAAAGTTATCCCTGCAGGCCCTTCCACCAGAAGAATCGCCCGAGAGCTTGGCGTCGATCTTGGTCATGTTCCGGGCACAGGCAGGCATGGCAGAGTTAGCGAAGATGATGTACGAAGCTTCGTACGAGGCAGCGGTTCAAACGGATCCTCGGGTGGCTCCATTTCTATTCCGCCTCTTCCACGCTTCGAAGATTTTGGCACCGTTGAAAGGCAGCCCATGTCTGCCATTCGCAGGGCCACTGCTAGGCAGATGTCGCTTTCTTGGAGTATCGTGCCACATGTTACTCAAAGCGATGTATCAGACATCACCGATTTTGAAGCCTTCCGCAAGTCGCAATCCAAGGGGCCAAAGTTCACCATCTCTGCTTTTGCGATGAAGGCCGCGGTTGTGCTCCTTAAAGAATACCCTGTATTCAACAGCAGCATCGATGTTGCAGGCAATCAGATCATCCATAAGAAGTTTTATAATATAGGCGTTGCAGTCGATACAGAAAATGGCCTTCTTGTTCCTGTAATCCGCGATGTCGACAAAAAAAGTATTGTTGAACTTGCTGAAGAATTGACTTCTATTGCTGAGCGGGCACGACAACGCAAACTCGATTCCAAGGATCTTACGGGTGGTACCTTTACCATCACAAATCTTGGTGGAATTGGTGGCACAGGGTTTACTCCCATTGTCAATTATCCTGAAGTTGCAATTCTTGGAATCTCGCGTGGCAGGCTTCAACCGGTTGTTCATAACGGGGAAATTGTTCCACGCTTGATGATGCCTTTGTCTCTTTCGTATGATCATCGAGTAATCGATGGTGCGGTTGCTGCTAGGTTTACCAGGCGGTTGGCAGAGATGCTGGAAAACCCATATCAGCTTCTTATTCACGCTTAATTTCACGCTTCTTGATTACTTTGTTTACATAAGGATTGATAGAAATGGCACAGATTCAGGAAACCCAACTGGCTGTTTTAGGTGCGGGACCCGGGGGATACGCCGCTGCTTTTCTTGCTGCTGACCTTGGCATGAAAGTCACCCTCATTGAAACAGGGCCCAAACCAGGCGGCACTTGCCTTAATGTTGGGTGCATTCCCTCAAAATCTGTTTTACATATCGCTAAACTTATCCAAGATGCCAAGGAAGGTATCCACTTTGGACTAAAATTCGGCGAACCAAAGATCGATCTCAATCTCGTTCGCGGACATTGGCAGAATGTCGTAAGCTCCTTTTCCACCAATCTGGGAAGGCTTTGCGACGCCCGTAAAATCAATTATGTTCAAGGCAAGGGGAAGTTCACCTCGCCCAACACCATCGAGGTCGAAGGCAAAGGCATTGTCAAATTCGAAAAATGCATCATCAGCACAGGGTCGAGCCCAACCAAGCCACCTGCTTTTAATCTTCCCACCAATCGCATCATGGATTCCACAGGCGCTCTCAAACTCGAAGATATTCCTGCTAAGCTTCTCGTCGTTGGTGGTGGCTACATCGGATTGGAACTCGGTTTTGTTTATGCTTCTTTGGGTAGTAAAGTCACCGTTGTAGAAATGTCGGATGGCTTATTGCCCGGCGCTGATCGCGATCTGGTTATGCCTTTACACCGCAGACTTGAAACCATCTTCCACAAGATTTTGCTTAAAACAAAAGTGGTTAAAGTTGAAGAAGTTGCAAAAGGAATCAAGGCCACTATCGAGGGCCCCGAAGTCACAGAGAAAGAACAGATTTTTGACAGGGTTCTAGTTTCGGTTGGCAGAAGGCCTAACACTGGCGATATCGGCCTCGATAAAACCGGCATCGTTTTAGACCAAAAAGGTTTCATCCCTGTTGATGATCAAAGGCGTACAGCAGTTGAGCATATTTTTGCAATTGGCGATGTCGCTGGTGATCCTATGCTTGCACACAAGGCCACCTACGAAGGCAAGATTGCTGCTGAAGTGATTTGTGGCGAACCTGCTGTTTACGATGTCAAAGCGGTTCCCGCTGTTATTTTCACCGATCCCGAAATTGCATGGTGTGGCTTAACCGAAACTGAAGCTCAAGCCAAAGGCATTGAAGTTAAACGCGTTCGCTTCCCATGGGCGGGGTCTGGCAGAGCTATGACTCGCAAGCGCACCGAAGGACTTACCAAGCTTTTAGTAGACCCAAAAACCGAGCGCATTCTTGGCATTGGTATTGTTGGGGTCGATGCTGGCGAAATGATTGGCGAAGCTATGCTTGCTATCGAAATGGGCGCTTGTGCACGCGATTTAGCTATGACAATGCATGCGCATCCTACTCTTTCTGAAACCCTTTCGGAAGCTGCAGAATCTATCTTTGGCCACCCGACCCATGCCATGCCCAAGAAGTCCTAAGCTTCATCCGCTTTTGCTTCAATCTAAAACACAAAAGAAGGACTAGAGTTTTTACTCCGGTCCTTCTTCCTTTGATTACATAGAGTTCAGCACTTTAGTTGGGTAGAAGTTCTGGCCCATCGATTACTTTAACCTTGCTGTCTTTCTTTAAGGGTTCCAATTTCAATGGCTCCGCTTTTTTCGAAGATGGCACTGGCTTTAATGCTGGGTTCGTACCAGGATTCAGCAAATTCATTCTTGAGGTAGGCTTTGCTGTTACTGGTAATCCATTGGATACCGGCAATGGTGGAATGATGGTTGGTGTATCTAAAAGCGGTGGTTCACCACTTTGGATTGCGCTTTCGATATTTTTTGGCGCAGACCTATAGCCTGCAAGATTGTATTGCAGCAAGGAACTTCTTGCTTGAATACGCACCCGCATGGAGGCATCTTTGCTTACCGAGTTTTCAAGTGCTTGCCCAACAAACGGGGAAACCGGCCTAATCTTACTGAGTGATATGGCTGCTTCCGCCCTTACCGAGGGCTTTTTATCGTTAGCCAATGCCTCGATTAATATAGGAACAATCATTGGGAAGGCTGCGGTATCGAATTGCCTTAGCTCCGAAACTGCATCTGCTCTTTTATCTTCATCCCCATCGGTTTTAAGAATTCCGATTAACTCGGGAACTCTTTCTACAGGGTTTTTTACAGGCTTCTTGCCAAAGAACAAACTGCCATTAATAACACCTGCTTGCACAGGGCCCATGCTGGCAACCCCAAGCATCATTACCAAAAAAAAGCGACTGTCCATGATTCCCTCCAAACAGCCAGTAACAAACAAATAACCTTAAGCGATAGGTTTTCAAATCGACCAACAAAAGGATTTACCCATGGATATTGCCCGGTCAGGAAAGTTATTTTCTCAGAGAGAAACCATACTACCGATACACTTTCACATTCTGAAAAAATCTGTAACACTTATTAGGGTGGATTGCGTCGGGAAGAGTTTTACGAGGCCTATTAAGGCTCGCACAATCGTTACATTTTAAGGCCCTTATAATTATGGTATTTAAGCAAACTCAGGTTATGATACCCACTTGGCTCTACTTGTTTAATTTGAAAGGTTATCGACATGATTCGCATTGGACTCGCTGGAATTGGCTTTATGGGTATGATTCATTACCTTGCTGCGCAAAAACTTAAAGGCGCAAAGGTTACTGCTATTTCGAGCAGAGATCCCAAAAAACTCGCAGGGGACTGGCGCGGGATCCAAGGCAATTTCGGCCCCGCAGGCACCCAAATGAACCTCACCCATCAAAAAAAATATGAGCGCTTTGAAGATATGATTGCTGATCCTGATATCGATATGGTTGATATCTGCTCCCCCACCCATCTTCACCCCAGCATGGCCATTGCTGCCCTTAAAGCTGGCAAACATGTACTTGTCGAAAAGAGCATCGCTTTAGATATCAAGTCGGCTGATGCGATGGTGAAAGCTGCAAAAAACGCAGGCAAACTTCTGATGGTTGCTCATGTTCTGCCTTTCTTTCCTGAATTCGCTTTTGCTGCAGATGCCATTAAATCAGAGAAATATGGCAGGCTTCAAGCTGCGCATTTCGTAAGAGTCATTTCCAAACCCGATTGGTCAAACGATATCGATGACAGCTCTAAAACCGGTGGCCCTGCTGTTGATTTACACATCCACGATACTCACTTCATCGGGCTTATTGCTGGCGTTCCGGGCAGGGTTTACTCTAACGGCATCACCCGAAACGATGGCTCGGTAGAGTTCCTTACCACCCAATATCTTTATGGCGATAATGGTCCTGCTATTTCAAGCAGCAGCGGCGCACTTAATATGCCTGG
>QWPF01000013.1:24365-44213 GCA_003671255.1 Planctomycetota bacterium
AGCAACCAGTTTTGAGTGGCGGTGGCGATCCACTTTTTGCATTCACTAAAGAAATTCAAGCCGCAGTTAATGGGGTAGTAAAAGGGATCGAACCAGACTTGCTGAGCGGTGCCCTAGCACGCGATGCCTTGGTTTTGTGCCACAAGGAAATTCAATCCGTAAATACAGAGAAAGTAGTGATCGTAGGTTAGGAAAGCCTAACCGAATTGGGTTGCATCCCAGTCTTCCCCTTTTACCAACATGGTAAAATTCGGATTATTATTAGCTTTTTCCTAAAGCTCATTCTTTGCCTGACCCGAATAGAACATATAGCTTCCTATAGGTTTTATTTGGGTAGGGTTTATTCATGGGCTTCCAGAAATCAATTTACAAGTTCTTAATTCCTTTAACAGGGATGCTTTTTTCGGCAATCGGTTGTCAGATTTATTACCCTTACGAACCCTTCATCAGAACTCTACAGCCCGATTTCGCAAACCTAACCGCAGAATCTTCCTCCAATTCAAAATGCAAAGTCGCTATCTTTTTCATCGAAGATTTCGATTTCTGTGACTGTGGCGGGTTTCGTGAATTGAACGCTCAAGTACGAGCCGCTGGCTTTAATAACACTCACTTTGGCTATCTCTACCATGCACATCAGTTCGCCAAGGATATTCAAACCCTTAGCCAAAAAGATCCTGAAATGCACTTTGTAATCGTAGGGCATGGATTGGGCGGAACGGCTGCCTATTGGCTTGCAGGCAAAGTTAACCCAACCCCAGTCGATCTTCTAGTCACTTTGAATTGTCATGAAAATCTTTGGGGAACTCAGCACACTAATATCATCGAGAACCTGCATCTTCCAGCGGGCGATAATCAAAAAACAGACATACTCAAATGCATTATGGGCAAAGCTGATGCTGCAGAAAAATCACTTGATGGCCATATGATAATCACGCAAATCGCAGCTATTGCGAAGCAAATCGAAGAAGCTCAAAAAGGTAAAGCGCCCAAAAAAGATGAGTGGGATTTCTTGAAACCCAAGGAAGACGCTGGTAAAAAGAAGTCGGGGCAGCCTGCGCCACCCCGAATCATTCCAAACTCAATCTAATCACAAAAACTTGGCACCGTTTAACCCATCGCTACTGGGTTACGAAGAATGCCCAAGCCTTCGATTTCAACTTCACAAAGATCTCCTGCCTTTAGAAAAACAGGGGGCTTTCGTGCGATACCCACGCCTGGGGGCGTTCCGGTAAATATTAAATCGCCTGGCAACAAAGTCACCACCTGCGTCAAGTAAGCAAGAATTTCACTCACCGAAAAAATAAGCTGACTCGTAGTGCTATCCTGCATAGTCTGCCCATTCAATCTAAGCTTGATGCCTAATTTATGAGGATCAGGAATTTCATCGCAAGTCACCAGATAAGGCCCGCATGGCGCAAAGGTATCGAATGTTTTTCCTGCCATCCATTGCTTCCCATCTTTTTCCAACTGCCAATCTCTTGCAGAAACATCATGCCCAATCGTGTATCCTGCCAGCCAATTAATGGCATCATGCGCTTTAAGGTTTTTGCCTTTTTTACCAACAACGAGAACCAGTTCTGCTTCGTAATCTACTTTAGTGCTAACTGGGGGGAGGAGAATAGGTTGATCATGGCCAGTCAAAGCAGTGGGGAATTTGCTGAAAAGAACCGGTTCCTTGGGGATGGGCATACCGCTTTCAGCAGCATGATCTTTATAATTCAGGCCGATGCAAACCACCTTATTGGGATCAACTACAGGAGATGCAAAAGCGATTTTATCAGCAGCGATTTTTACTGCTTTGGCAGAACCTCCCAGCGCCTTTACCTTTTTCAACACTTCATCACCAGCTTCTAAAATAGCTTTTACACTTGAGGGAAGTGTAGAGTCCGTGGCGTTGATGTCGATATGAGCACCATCATGAAAAAGTACCGCCCTGTTTCCTTGTGGGGTTTGAATCGTTGCTAATTTCATTTCAGAATCTCCTTGGTTAAAAGTTCATATTAATAAGATACAATTCCCTGTGCTGATTACCAGCATCAAGATGACTTCCATGAATAAGGAAGGTATTTTGCTAGCAGGCATAGTTTTTGAAAAGTACCGATCCTGACTCTATCGTTAAACAAATCAAAATTATTCTTCTGCATTTTATCGAGAATAGCTTTGTAAGTATGCAACATAGCAAGAAAAATACCCCGTGCGTTACCGTCCAGATATTGGGTCAACTCCCGGGCTTGTTCATAGTATTTTGCAGCCCTCTTGGCTTGAAAATCAAGCAGATTAAAAAAGCACTCATCTCTTACTTCATTATTTAATTTGATCTCATCATAATCAAACTTAACCATGTCTTCTTGGGGAAGATAGATTCTTCCCCGTGCGTAATCTTCCTTAATATCTCGAAGAATATTGGTTAATTGCAATGCTATACCTGCAGATTCAGCAGGCAACAATGCCTTTTCAGAATTAAAACCCCATAAGTGAATACAACATAATCCAACTGCAGATGCAACCCGGTAGCAGTATTTGTAAAGCTCATCAAATGTTTGATAGCGATGGATATCAAGATCCATTTCAACCCCATCCAACACATCAAGCAAATATTGGTGGGGTATTTGATGCCTTTGAACCATCAAGGCAAAAGCTGGATGGATGGGATGACTGAATTGCCCGTTTAGTGCACCTAAAGTTTGATCACGCCAAATGCCCAAAGCTTTTCGTGTGAAATTTATCTCGCCTGGTTCATCTGCAATATCATCACTAATGCGCATGAAGGCATAAAGAGCACACATGGAATCGCTTTTCAATTTAGGCAGAAGATGAAAGGTGAGATAAAAATTCCCCGCCTGCTCCTTGGCGATTTTCCTGCAATAATCAAATGATTCTTTTTGCGACAGCATCCTGCTTCCAACTCCTTGGCATAGAAGATCTAAACGATTATTATTTTGACAGGAGCGGTAGGCGTTTCAAAAGTGATTTTCCTAAAATCATCATCTTTTCCCATTTGGATAGTGATGGCCTAGTCTCCCACACCTTGTAGTTCAACTTTTTTATTTTACCAAGAATCGAAAGCCCCCCCTCCATAAATAACTCCAAGTCTACTTTTCTAGCCTTAGGCACCATGCTTAATAGCGGGCTTCCCATAAAAAACATCTTTTCTGTTCGATCCACCAAATCAGCCATCATCGATTCAAAAGCCTGATTCTGTTTCCGACAGCCATAATCTTCGGGGGTATAATTAAACTTCAATCTACATTCTGCAGGGATGTAGATTCTTCCTATTAGAAAATCTCTCGCAACATCCTGCCAAAAGTTTGCAAGTTGCAACGCAGTACAAATATAGTCTGAGTAAACAGCTTTTTCCTCGTCGTAAGTTTCCCAGAGCATTAAAACCAAACGCCCCACCGGATTTGCTGAGTATTTGCAATATTGAAGCAACTGTTCATAAGTCTGGTATTCAAGAACCAATTGATCCTGTTCAAATGCAAAGATCAAGTCTTTAAATAGTTGTTCGGGAATTTGAAAACGCTTGATGGTTGGTGCTAATGCTACAAAAATAGGGTGATAAGGTTTCCCCAAGTAGCAGTCGCTTAACTCTAGACGCCACCATCGCAAATATTCTAAAGCTTGCTGCCCACCGCCTGTTTCATCACCCAGATCGTCCGCCCATCTGCAAAAAGAATAGACCGCATGGAAATGGGGTATCAAAGGTTTGGGAAGCAGTCTGGAAACAACACTGAAATTTTCGTAATTTTTATGGGTAAAGGTAAGGCAGAACTGGCGGGAAAACTCAAGTGATGGAACTGCGTAGGCTTTTTCGGGCCCGAATTTAGCCAACGATTTTTTAAAAAACTCACTCATACTACGATTATAATCAATCTCAGATTCACTTCCTCAAAAAAACATCACACTAAAAACAAAACAAGACCCCGGAGTTAACCAGGGTCTTTGCATTGTTATTTAAATCTTACTATTATTGAATTATCGCAGAAGTCGTATCTTCTTGCGCTGTTGCTTCGCCACCCTTCGAAGGTAGCAATTCTTGGCGATAAATAGGTACATCTCTTGGAGCTTCAATACCAAGTCGAATTTTGCCACGGTCTATATCTACTACGGTAATACAGACATTCTCACCAATATAAATTTTCTCTCCAAGTTTACGGCTTAATACTAGCATGTCGCAATCCTCCTGCGCGCAAATCAAACTTGTGCATCATAGAATGAATGTACCCCACAAAAATTGAAGGCACGTCGATTCAAAGCTTTATTAGTTATGGGTTTCGGACAGGTGGATGTTAAATTCGGCACAATCACAATAGCAGGAACAAATTCCTGTTTGAAACCAACAGATATAATCCAAGGCCCGATCAAATCGGACCTTTCGAGCGTAGCACCTCCCATTTTAACTTTTGTAATCTGGGCAATCTTTTACTTTAAATTGCTTTTCCCTAGCATCAGATCAATCGTGCTTTTCAATACCTGTTGGATTTCCTCATGCTTCATCTCATCGAAGTGGCCCAAAGTAAAACAAGCCACCCTACCCTTTGGGTTTTCCCTAATCCAAACCACTGGTTCAATCTTTCCACCGGGTACGGATTTACCCTCGAGCAAGACCTTCGCATCCTTAGCAAGCGGATTCACTTTATAAAGGTGTGAAGCCAACTTTTCATTTTTCACTCTATCAAAATTGATGTTTTTAAAGTGATCTAATACAGGCATAACTTGCGTTAAAGAATTAGCAACTTCATGCCCCTGATAGTTACAGCCTAAAACATCCTTATCGAACTCCTTCCATTCTGCATAACCAGCAGGCAACTTCACATTAGGCGCAAAACCATGCGTTGCAGTCCGGATTGCAAGCAGAGGCTTTCCTTTACCGATATACTCTTTTAGCATTTTCATCTCTTCCTCAGGCACTCCCCTTCTTCGCAAACTTAGTACAAGTAAATCTGCGGAATCAAGCATATGTAAACCGGGGAGACTGCCAAACCTTGCTTCAGAAGAAAAAGCAAATTGAGATTGATACTCTTTTCCAAGTCTTGCCACCGCAAACTCTGGAATCCAAGTTCTTGACTTATAAGCATCTTCTGCAGCAACAAATAAAACCCGCGGGCGCTTATCCTCTTTAAACCGAAATTCCTTCCCGCCTAGTATCTGATTACTCCCAATCGTCGGGCACCAAAACTTCTCAATATGTTCCACAACTAGGTCTGTACCAGTAAAATGGCTAACGAATGGCGCTTTTTCGGGATTGTACATCGTATCTGTTAAATCCCGTACCAAAGCCACCTTCATCCCCTGCTGCACCATCTGCCTGATTGAAAATGGCCTGCCCAAAACACACATATTGGTATGCACACCAAGCACCAGAACATGCGTAATACCTTTTTGCTTCATCAGGTAAAAAGCTTCCGCACTATCGGTGATGGCATCTTGCGGATAAATCTCGATCGCATCAATTTGTCTCGTCCAAGCTCGGTAATTTTTACATTTAGGAATGGAATCATCCCCGCCATCGGTATCATCAATTGGCAATTTTTCCTCCGCGGTTGGATCAAGCTTGCACCACCGCATCAAAGGCGTTTTCGTTGCAACCACGGGGGCATTTTTTGCAAGCAACCGTTGAGGTGTATCCTTGTAAAACTCCAAAGTATCACTGGGGCAATGAATGATGGTTGCGCCCATCTCCCGCGCTTTCTTTACAAAAAGATTAACCGTGGGTGCCATCTCCCCCACCCGAACCGAGGCATTATCGCTCCAGTGCTTATCCCACATATCGCAAACCACGACTGCAGTTTTTGATGCAATCCATTTATCTTTCTTAAGTTCTGTTGCCCAATCCTTTTTATCGCCCTTTATTTCTTTCTTTGATCTTAAAACCAAGCTTAATTCAGCTTTTTCCTCAGGAAACGACCTCCCTATCTCCGAATATAATAGCGGGGTGATAATAACCAGCATTACCAAGGAAGTTATTCGCAGTATCTGATTCATTCTTTTAATCCTGAAATATAGTTGCTAACAACCATGCACCTATGACACAATATTTACATGATGGTTTAGTTCCTTCCTTAAAGCAATCAGGAAAATTCAAGCAGATGGCGCTTAATTTCCAAAACTACCAGCACCCGAAGTTAAACCGCAGGCAAGCGATACAAGCCGGCGCAGTTGGATTATTGGGATTGGGCACCAATCATTTACATGCTTTAAGGGCATTGGAAACCACCACTGCAAAACCCAAAATCAAAGCCAAGTCTGTAATCTTTATTTTCCTTTCGGGGGGTCTCTCTCAAATAGACAGCTTCGATCTTAAGCCGAATGCACCAGAAAATATCCGTGGCGAGTTCAAGCCCATTGCAACCCAAACCCCTGGGTTTACTATCTGCGAACATCTCCCCATGCTTGCTGCACGCAGTTCCAAATGGGCCTTGCTTCGCTCTTTAACTCATCGCTCCAATGATCATTCCGCAGGCCACTTGATCATGATGACTGGGCGTGCTGATCTACCCGTGGGATTCGATGCTAGCAAACCCAAGAATTCCGATTGGCCCTCGATGGCATCAATCATTGGGAATGTAACCAAACCAAGTAACAACCTCCCACCTGCAATCGTATTACCCGAGAGGTTGGTGCATAATTCAGGCCGGGTTATTCCTGGGCAGTTTGGCGGACAAATGGGCACTCGGGGTGACCCGTGGTTCATCGAGGCCTCGCCTTTCGATTCCAAGGCATACGGCGCATTTCCCACCTATGAATTTGATCATCAGCAACGAGAAATCAAAGGTGTAAAACGGGCCTTTATAGCTCCTAATCTTTCACTCCCTGAATCCTTGACCAACACCCGTTTGCAAAACAGATTTTCCCTCATGAAAAATCTAGACAAACAAGTCAGCGATCTCGAATCCGTAGCTACCGTCAACCAATTTGATCGCTTTCATCAAGGTGCTCTTTCACTCCTCGTTGACCCTAAAGTCAGAACTTGTTTCGATGTTACGACTGCTCCGGAAAAGCAACAGGAACGCTACGGCAAGAATTCGTTTGGCTGGTCGCTTATGATGGCGAGAAATTTAGCAGCGGCTGGCGTCCCCCTCATTCAAGTCAATCTGGGAAATAATGAGACTTGGGATACGCATGGTAATGCTTTCCCCCACCTTAAAGAAAAACTTCTGCCACCAACCGATAGAGGCCTCTCTGCCCTGCTTGATGATCTTGAAGAATCCGGATTATTAAAAAGCACACTCATAGTGATGGCAGGAGAATTTGGCAGAACTCCTAAAATCTTTGGGCTTCCCGCACATTATAAACTCCCTGGTAGAGATCACTGGGGCGGAGTACAGAGCGTCTTTTTCGCAGGCGCAGGCATTCCTGGTGGAACGGTCGTGGGGAGTTCAGATAAAAACGGCGCCTATCCTGCCACCGAACCTTACACCCCCGAAAATTTTGCTGCTACCATTTATCACGCTCTTGGCATTCCCTCTGATGCTGTTTGGCATGATGCCACTCAACGCCCAAACAACATTTATTACGGCACTCCCATCCCTGCTTTTTCCTAATTCAATTTTTGACTATTTAATTTCCCACAATTCGCTACCATAAGTTTAATGATTGATTCCCTATTAGGGTCGTTATGAAGCTTTCTCTTTGCATAAGCACACTCGTGGCACTTTTCCTGACCTGCACTTTTTCACTAGGTGCTGAGTCTTTTAATAAAGGCGTGGTCGTTTCTGTTTCACAACCCGGTTCCGATGCGGGATTACGCGTTCTTAAATCTGGTGGCAATGCTGTTGATGCTGCAATTGCAACCGCCTTTGCACTCGCAGTAACGCATCCTGCTGCAGGCAATATCGGAGGTGGAGGATTCATGGTGGTCCACCCGCCCCAAGGGAAAGGCGAACCAACAGTATTTGAATATCGAGAGATGGCACCCAAATCCGCTTTTGAAAGGGTATATAACAAAAACGATGGCATGTTTACGCACAAAGTTTCGGGGGTACCCGGAACAGTTCGCGGTCTAGCTTTGGCGCACCAGCGCTTCGGTTCAAAACCTTGGGGACAGCTTCTTATTCCTGCTATTGAGCTAGCTGAAAAAGGCTTTCCAATTAGCAAGCAACTTGCCAATTCTTTAAACGGATTGCTCGCAACTTCCAAAGAATTCGAAGAACTTCAGCGGGTTTTTAAACCAACGAACCCCGCCAACCTTTGGCAAACAAACGATATCCTCATTCAAAAAGACCTGGGCAACACCCTCACTAGAATCGCAAAATTTGGCCCCGATGAATTCTATTTGGGCACCACTGCTGATCTCATCAGCAACGAAATGAAAATCGGAAAAGGCCTTATAAGTAAAGATGATTTGGCACTTTACCAAGCCAGGGAAAGAAATCCCATCAAACTGGAATACAAAGGGTACTCCATCTATGGATCGCCTCCTCCTTGTTCAGGAACCATCACCTTAGGCCTGATGCTCAACATGATTGAGCCAGTAGACATAAAAAAAATGGGGCGCTGGTCGCCTGAAACTTTTCATCTACTGATCGAAACCATGAAGCGTGCTTTTTGTGAACGAGCTAGGCATCTTGGAGATCAAGGTTTTATAGACATACCCGCATCTCTTCTCGATAAAGAGTTCGCAAAAAAACTTGCAGCAGGCATCAATCCTCAAAAAGCAACTCCCAGTGCCGACCTCGCTAAAGATTTTAACATCTCCAAAGAAAGCGACAACACCACCCATTTTTCAATCGTTGATGGGCAAGGCATGGCAGTAAGCAACACCTACACCCTGGAGCAAAGTTACGGATCCAAGGTGATGGTAAGGGGCGCAGGATTTCTTCTGAACAACGAGATGCTTGATTTCAACTGGTTCCCTGGAGAAACAAATACAACGGGAAGGGTTGGGACCAAAGCGAATTTGATTGCGCCCGGAAAAAAAATGCTCAGCTCGCAAACTCCGGTGATTGTTGCAAAGAATGGCACCCCCTACCTTGTTACCGGCAGCCCGGGTAGCAGAACCATCATCAACACCGTCTTTAACATCATCATCAATGTCATCGATTTCGAAATGACTGCACAAGAAGCAGTTGATTCAGCCAGGCTTCATCATCAATGGTTCCCTGATAAAGCTTATTTCGAAGAAGCAGGTAATGCAAAGTACGAGGTCAACATGAAAAAGCTTCGCGCCATGGGGCATGATATTTCATCTCGAAGGCAGGGCGATGCTCATTCAATTCTTATCGATCCCAAAACCAAACTATTGCACCCCGGATTGGATCACCGAATTGAGGGCGGACTCGCAGGACACTAAATTTTATGAATGAAGATAACTCAAACAACGACTGGAATATCCATGTCAAATACTGGGGAACCAGTGGCAGTATTTCCTCTCCTTTAAAACCTTCCTGTGTCACACAAAAAGTCATTGATTCCATTTGCACTTTAATTAAGGGCGGGCACCTCAAAGATATCGACCCTAGCAACCTTGAATCAAGTGTTGCAAAAATGGTTCATGATCATCTGCCTTTTTCTTCGAAATCCACTTTTGGCGGAAACACTTCCTGTGTTGAAATCAATACAGACGACTGCCTGATTGTAATCGATTGTGGCACAGGAATCATGAACTTTGGAAACAGCCTCGAATTAAAATGGAGCGCCATACAAAAAGATGAAAGAAAGGGCTTGATACTCTTCAGCCATATGCATTACGACCACTTGTTCGGCTTACCCATGTGCCAGTCATTTTACGATGCAAATAATTCATTCGATCTTTATGGGAGCGAAAAGGTTGCAGCAAATCTCATCGAATTTTTTGGTCAAAATTCAGACATGGCCAATTCCCTCTACCCACCGATTTTATCCAAGATCAAAGCAATCAAAAAAATTACTCCTTTAGAAGAAAACTATCCACTTGTTATCGGGGCGACAACCATCACCCACTTTGCGCTTAATCACCCGGGTGGTGCAAATGCCTATAAAATCGAGTGCAAGGGAAAGTCCTATGTTTACGCATCTGATCATGAGCAATTGACCGAAACAGATACCGGACTTGCAAACTTCGCTAAAAATGCTGATGCAATTTACATGGATGGGCAATACCTCCTTTCTGAATATCTGGGCCACTCTGGTATTGGATCTGGGTTGCCTACCAAACGAATTGGTTGGGGCCATTCTCCCATGGAATGGTGCCTATTAACTGCTTTTGCTGCTAACGCAAAATCCCTACATCTAGGCCATCGAGATCCCAACCGCTCGGATATCGAAACAGAAAACATCTTGGCATATCTAAAGGGGCACGCAGTAGAATTAAGCAAATCAAACCAGCAAAATTGCCCTGAAATTCTCTTCCCTCACGAAGAATTAGACTTCTTCATTTAGTCTGATTTTCTTTAACTATTCTTCCCGTTTTTCCAAAGTTTCTTGCAATTCTTCATGATGCTAACTACTTTTCCTGATTTAAGCTTAATCTTTCAGTTTTAGCACCGGTTTACCGATACAACCTTAGGCCGTTTTAAATTTAGTATTTTGGCCAGGCACAAGTAAACAGATGGAATTCAAACTCGATGACTCCTCTAAACAAACTAACAACCACACTGAAACAAACCGGGTTGATCAAATTTTTGAGTCACTTTGCTGAACAATTTTCCGATATCATGCTCAAGGATCTTTCAATGGCCTCTATTGGGGAAGATCGCAAAGTTGATTTTCTCGGAAAAACGGTAACGAACTTCGGTTCAGATAGTTTCCTCGGCCTAGATCAAGATGACCGAGTTAAAGATGCCCTAAGAAATGGCATTGAACGCTGGGGTTCCCACAACGGTGCCTCCCGAGCATTCTCTAGCGTTGAAACGAATGTGCTCGCTGAAGAAAAACTTGCCGAATGGCTTGGCATCGAAGCTGTTTTAATTTACCCCTCAGTTACCTTGGCAAATGTAGGCGCAATCCCCGGACTTGTTGGCAAACAAGATATTGTTGTACTCGATCAGCACTGCCATAATTCGATTCAGGAAGGTGCAAAAATCGCCAAGGCCAACGGATCACAAGTCCTTTTCTTTGAACACTGCGACCCCTCCTCGCTTGCAAAAGTTTTACAATCTGCAGGCAAATACCGACATGCACTTGTTGCAATTGATGGCATTTACAGCATGAGCGGGGTAATTCCCCCGCTTAAAGAACTGAATAAAGTTTGCATGGATAATAACGCAATTCTTTATGTTGATGATGCCCATGCGACCGGGGTGGTAGGAACCAAAGGCCGGGGAACGGTTCTTGATGCCGTGGGGAATTACGAAAACATTCTATTGGTGGGATCGTTATCCAAAGGATTTTCCTGCCTGGGTGGTTTCATTGGTTGCACTCAAGAAATGAAAAGCCTTCTGAAGTGGAAATCGAACACCTTCATTTTTGGCGGCCCTGTTGGCCCTCCTTATCTTGATGCGATTTGTACTGTTTGCGACATTTTATCTTCAGGCGAATATGAACTCATCATTGGCAGACTTAAACGAAATCTAAATATTTTAGTGCAGGGATTACGAAGCCAAGGGTTGCAGGTTCTTGGCGGGGCAACCCCCATTGTTTCAGTAGTGGTTGGCGATGAAGAGCAGACCTTGAAGGCGGGTCACATTCTGTTTCAAAAAGGTTTTTATGTACAATCAGTGATCTTCCCCGCAGTGCCTTATCATGGCGGAGTGCTTCGGATTCAAGTGAATGCCAACCATAGGCCCGATTCGGTAAAGGATCTCGTCAATGCATTTAAAGAGCTGCAAAAAGAAATAGAATTTCCAAATGCGGGCTTGAAGAACGCAGCCTGATTCCCAATGCTTTTGTAATGTTCTTAATTAAAAGCGTTTAAGCAGCTTCTGATTTAAATTGATCTGATGTTCTTGAAACAATCAAATCCAAAACCTGCCCAACAGTAGAAATTTGCTCTAAATCGGCCTGTGAAAGCCTTATTTTGAACTGCCTTTCAACCTGCGAAATAACACTTACAATATCAACAGAATCCAACCCCAAGCCATCCCTGAGTGTGATTTCATCATTTAAATCCTGATGCCTGACACCCAGATCGTTTTCAATGATGTCCGCTATTGTTGACCTTATTTTATCACGATCCATTACAACTGCCCTCCTTGGCAAAAAACTTCTAGGAATCATCCCCTTCAAATCACCAAAACCTAATTGCGCTTCAAATTCGCCATCTCGACTTCAACCTTATGGCCATCTTCCAACCACGATTGCTTCACAATCCTGTCGGTACCATCAAACCATAGATCCGTGTTTGATTTACTAAAAACCTTGTACTTGTTGACATTAACATTTTGCCCAGCAATGCTGGTTTGCTGCTGCCCTTGAAACTGCAAATTCCCATCAACATCCTTACCGGATTCGGCATCAATAAGCGGGATTACACCCTTGCGTTTTGCAGGGTCGGGCAGGCACCAGAAGGTGGTCGCCCAAGCTTCGCCACGAGATATCTTTTCTTGATTATTAACTCTCACCCTCATCCCGGGGCCCTCTTTTACAGCTAACATCGAATACTTCGTTCCATTGTCATTGGTCGATGATTCGATCTTCAGCAATGATCCATCTTTCCAGACTTCCTTACCATGAAAACTATAACGGTAAGTGAACACCAAATAAGCATTAACCAACAATTCGGTATCAATGGAAGTGGTGATGGTACCATCCTCTGCCTTGGTGATATTCATGGTCATTTCACCAGCAGGTTTGCCATCGATTTTAATTTTGAACAACCGTATTTCCGTATCAGCAAAAGCAAAACCACCCAAGGTTAGAAAAGTAACCAAGAAGGCGATGAGGTAAGAAACTGGTTTTGAAAACTTGGCAGCGCAACGCATGGCAATCTGCCTCCTTGTTAAAAGTTCAAACACAAACATTGTTTATACAGTGAGAGGTAGGAAAAATCCAATAGAAGATCGCATTCTTTCGCCAAGCCTCGCAATCAGCGCAAATAACCAGGAACCAGATAGGTAAATGGGGGCAAATAGGCTTGCAATAATGTGATTAACCCAATGACACTTGCAAGAAAAATGCTATGCCAGATGACCGCCCTGAAGATATCTGCCTCTTTGCCCAATTGGCCCGTTGCAGAAGTTGCTACCACTATGCTTTGAGCATCGATCATTTTACCCATGACGCCACCAGTGCTATTAGCGGTACAAATAAGAACCTCCGCTTGAGGCAGAGAAAGATGTTGAAAAATACCAGCGGAATGAATTTCAGCAGCGGTGATTTTTTGCAAGCTGCCAAACAGAGCATTGCTTCCAGCATCGGTGCCGGTAAGAAACACCCCAAGCCAACCTAAAATTGCAGCAAAGAAGGGATACATGAAACCAGTTTGGGCAAAGGCGACCCCCAGAGTAGCATCCATGCCTGCATAGCGAGTCAAATAACTAAGGCCAAGCATAAACATGATGGTAAGAATGGGCACCGTCATTTGATCAATCGTTTCACGCAACACCTTAAGAAATTGCATAAAAGTCATGCCAAGCAAAGGGATGGAAATCAATGCAGCAAGAAACACACTCGAACCCGGCGCAGTCAACCAGATGAAGTTGAACTCTGCTTTTTCCTTTTTTTGTTCACCTAAACTTGAGTCATGAAGTTTGGCATCACGCAAGACTTCTTCATGCAGGCCGGGCAGAGGAATTTTATAACTGGCCTTAAAAGAACCAATAATTTCGACAGGCCCCTGACCTTCCTTCTGCTTTACAATTCCAGCAAGCAGCAACAACACCGACATTAAAACATAAGGCATCCAAGCTTTAGCAACTTTGCCTGCAGTCAACTCATCGGCCTGATGCTGAGAAGTTGGAATCATTTGCCCGCCCGTAGCTGGAAGTATTTCCTTAGGTTTCCAAACTTTCAAAAACAATGCGGTTACAACCAACGAAAACAAGCCTCCACCGATATCTGTCATGGGATAAATAACCAACCCCTCAACATAATTATGCATGGTTGCAAAGAAGTACTGAAAGAGTGCAAAAGATCCACCCGCTGCAAGCAATGCCGGCCATACTTCAAATGCCTGCTTTAATGTACATAAACAACAAATCATATACGCAGGAACTAAAAGCGAGAGCAAAGGTAATTGGTGCCCTGCCATGGTGCTAAGAACTTCGGTTGGAATTCCAGTAACGCCGGTAAGGGTGATCAAGGGCGTGCCCAACCCGCCATAAGCTACAGGCGAAGTATTGGCAAGCAAACACAAGACAGCAGCTTGCAAAGGATGAAAACCAAGGCCGACTAAAATCGCGGCACAAATAGCAACAGGTGCCCCAGCGCCAGCAGCGCCCTCAAGAAATGCCCCAAAAGCAAAAGCGATCAGAATAGCTTGCAGCCTGCAATCATTCGACAACCCAGCAACCGAACGCCTTAGAATTTCAAACTGCCCGGTAGTCACGGTCATGTTATAAAGCAGCATTGCATTAAAAACAGTCCAGCCAATGGGTAGCAAACCAAATAGTGCCCCATTCACAAAAGCCATTGAAACAACAACCAAAGGGGTTCCATAAACAAAATAAGCAAGAATCCCTGCAACAAATGTTGCCCCCGCACCCGCAAGAGGCGCAGACCAACGCGAAACCACCAACAACCAGAAAAGAACAATTACAGGTAAAGCTGCAACCACTGTAGACCAGAAAGCTGATGCTGAAACCAAGCCAGCAAGTGGATCGAGTTGTTGAATAAAAGCCACCGCCCAAAGCAAAGGAGAGTTTGCCATCATTTTTCCCATCAAGTTGAAACATTCATCAGAAGCAACAATTTTAGATTGTTTGAGTATCATTGCAAGAAAATGAGTGCAAATGTTGATAAAACATAACCATAAGGTTCAATTTGCAGTTACCCTAGGCATGCAGATAAAACCATTAAGGGAATCAAACCAAGGCATGACTTCAACTTTTGACTACCCAGATCACCGAACCTCAAAGCTAAAAGGCCTAGATGCCCGCTGGAAAGTTGCAGGCTTTTTCATTGCGATGCTTTGCATAGCTTTTCTAAAAACATCAACAATCGCAGTGATTGGCTTTGGAGCATCCTTGATGTTATTAGTTTGCACTTGGCCGGATTTTGGATGGTGGCTGCCCAGGATTTTCTGGATTATCGCGGGCCTTCTCGTTTTTATTCTGCCTACTCCCTTCCTTACACCGGGCGAAACCCTGTTCGAATGGGGAATATTAAAAGCAAGTAAAGAAGGACTGGATACCTCAGTATTAATTTTTTCGCGAGGTCTTGCAATCAGCACTCTGGCCCTTGCCTTGATTGGAAGTTCAACCATTTACGATTTGGTTCGGGGGGCAATCGGCCTCGGGCTACCCTCAAAAATAGGTTCAATATTCTGGCTAGGGTTCAGGCATCTCGATCTTCTTTCTAACGAATTCAAGCGCATGCGCATTGCTCTTCGGGCTAGAGGTTACAAGATAAAATCAGGCTTTGGTTCCTACAAAACCATCGCATGGCTTAGTGCAAACATGCTTGTCAGAGCTTTCGACCGCAGCGAACATGTAGGCTTGGCAATCAAGGCCCGCGGATTCAATGGCGTCTTTACTTCAATCGAAACGCCCAAAACTACCTGGCGAGAGTTTGCATTTTTATCAGCCATGCTTCTTCTACCTGCCTGCCTTTTAGCCCTCGATTTTTGGTGGGTTATTAACCATGATTAATTCCATCATCACCATCTCAGAACTTTCACACTCATACGCAGATGGCACAAAATCGATTCATTGCATCAACCTGCAAATCAATCCGGGAGAATCAGTTGCAATCATAGGGCCGAATGGCGCAGGGAAAACCAGCCTTTTTCTTTGCATTGCAGGGCTTGTCACCTTTAAAGCTTCAACCTTCAACATTTCCGGTATCAATGCATTGGAAGGAAACAACAAGTCGATTCTTCCCTCGAAAGCCGCTTTGTTATTCCAAGATAGTGATGATCAATTATTCTGTCCAACCGTGGAAGAGGATATCGCATTTGGCCCGATAAATCAGGGATTAAGCAAAGCAGAAGTGAAGCAACGGGTTGAAATTGCGCTGGAAGAAGTTGGCCTGATCGAAAAGCGAAACAAAGTTCCACATCAATTATCAGGAGGTGAGAAACGACGGGTCGCATTGGCAGGTTTACTATCAATGAACCCGGATATCCTACTTTTGGATGAACCCTCGCAATTTTTGGATCATCGCTCCAGAAGATCTCTCATCAATATCCTCAACAAAAACAACCACACCAAACTGATTGCAACCCATGATTTCGAGATGGCCCTCGAAACTTGTACTCGTGCCATTCTTTTAGATCAGGGAAAGATAGAAGCAGATGGCGCAATTAAAACCATTCTTGCAGATGAATCACTACTAAAAAAACATGGCATGGAAGTCCCGCACTCTCTCAAATCATCTATCTGAGTTATCAAAACCTATTGCTTTACACCCACCACCCGTTGTTGTAAAAACTCTTTTCCCATCACCTTTTGAAACTCATCAACCCAAGTGAATGGTTTTGATTCATCTTTGTTTTGGAAATACAGTTTCACCTTCCGCGGGTATAGCAACGCCAGCGCCTGAGGTATATCCAAAACCCGTAACACCGAAAGAAAAATTGGGCCGTTACGATGGGAGGGTGAAAGATTCCATAAGTCCAGTCTTTGAATTGCAGGTTCAAAAATTGCAGCGTAAAGAGCTATGCCCGCCATCTCGTTTTTGCCCACCAACCATAAAGGAACATCTTTATAATCAGGATTAGCATTTAAAACCTGCACGCCTCTGCGAACATCCCAAACACGCTGACTATCTAAAGTTTGCCCCAGCAACGCATAGCGCCTTCGAAGCTGAAAATCCATCGTTTTACCATCAATAGTAACGGTATCGGTCCAAGGGGTTGCACCAAATCCCCGTGGAACAATCATGGCAAAGGCCCAATCATTACCCGCCATCATTCGCTTTTGCTGCTGAAATTCTTCTTCATTTCGCTTAACTTTCTCACCATCTTTTAGAATGGTGAAAAAGTCTGAACCCATCATTGCGACAAACTTTTTCCACTCGGCTTCATTCAAGGCCTCCGCCACCAGCAATTTGGGCTTGGTCGTTTTCTCTGCAGAGAGAACAAACAATCGCAGCGGGATTTCTTTTTCACTAACAAAGTCAAAGGCCTGCAATTTGACACCATCGAAAACTTTGGTCTCTGCAGGCTTTATTTCCAAAGGCAATTGATCATCCGCCCAATTACGAAAGACCTTCTGCTTCAGATCAGCAAGGGCCTGTCCACTTTTCTTCTGCCAACTTTCTTGAAAACTATCATCACTCTTGGGCGTCTCCCAAACAGCTTTCTTGATAAAGTGCTCATGCAGTTGGGTGTTGATTTCATCCGTTGGTAACGAATCAAAAACCTTCAATTGTTTGGGTTCAAACTTGATTGGTTTCTCTGCAGCGGGTGGGTTTGTATCCCCCTTAAGCCACTTGTTCATCCAAGCGTTGATGCCTCTGCGTAATTCAATGGTATCCACATGCCCGCCCTTGGTTTCAAGAAGAGCAAAACCATCAGGGGCATTAAGCAACGCATAGATTTTTTTAACTTTATCAACCATGCGAAGATACCCCGGCTTGGGAAAAATAGAATCTTCATCTCTATTGCCCAGCAAAACCGCCCTTGGCGCGCAAAGGGCGATCAACTGGGTAAAATCCCACCGATAAAGGTTGATGAAATACATGCAATCGCAATGGCCTGTTATTACACCCTTGCGCAATCGAGGTTCGATGCCTTCAAGCAAATGCGCCTGCAAATCTGAAATTCCTGCCACAGGAACTGCGGCCTTGATTCGCTCATCTGCAGCAGCAATCCACCACGAAGTTGCACCGCCTCCACTTCTCCCCGTAACCCCTAAGCGCGAAGAATCTATCTCTGGTCTGGTTTGCAGATAATCCAGCGCACGCATTGCATTCCAACATTCAACACCTGCAGAGGTATACCCCATGCACTGCCACCACCACATATTCTGATTATAAGTTCCATGATGAATTCCCTGGATTTCACCTAATTGAAGGGTATCAAGAGCGATGCAGGCATAACCATTTTGCGCAAACCAAACCGGATGATATTGATAGTGCACCTTACTACCGTAAGAAACTGAAATTGTTTTATCACCCACCGTTTCCTTGATCAACACATTCGCATGGCCACATACATAAAGGATCGCAGGAATCTTGCCTTCGATTTTTTGAGGCAGGTAAAGGTTGGCGGTCACATACAAACCAGGCATTGATTGAAAGTGAATTTTCTCAACCCGGATACCGCCCGCTTCAATTTTCCCGGTAACAACAGGCTTCAAATCTGTTTTGGCAGGCAAAGGCCATAGCCCCAACATTTCAAGTAATTGCCTGCGCATTTCCTTGGAATTAGCATCCCAATCCGCCTTTGAATCAATCCCTTTAAGAGAATTATCCCTGATTTTACCGACCTGATCTCGAAGGTATGCATCCCTGGTTTTATTCGCATCCGCTGGATCTTGCTGCGAAAAAACGGGAGAAGCATTACCAACGATCAATGCAACAATTAAGGCTGAAACTCGGGTCTTTGTATTCATTTGATAGCTCCTTTTTCAGGCAGGAATGAAGCTGGATGTTAAGGCGTTTTTAGGAAACAGGCAACCTAAAAGACAAAATGTTTATTCCTAGACTTACATACCCAAAAGAAAATGATTATCTTAGGCTCATCAACATACTCTTTAGGAATGTAGATCCATGATTGCTGATTTAAAAATACTCGCAGAATACCCCTCCCCCTCGCTTCTTTTTTTTGTTGATGAAATCAAACACAACATCGATACCTGCCTAAGTTGGGTAGGCAATCAGCCAGAACGCCTGCGCATGCATGTAAAAACCCACAAGTGCCCAGAGGTTGTAAAAATCCAACTCGCCAAAGGATTAACGAAGCACAAAGCTGCAACCATTGCAGAAGCACAAATGCTTGCAATGTGCGGAGCCCCTGATGTTTTCATCGCCTACCCCATGGTTGGCCCCAACCTCAAAAGGCTTGCAAACCTTATTCGAAAATATGAAGGCACTACATTTTCCGTAAGCGTTGATCACCCTGAAGCTGGAGAAATGCTTGGAAATACCATGACGAGAGAGGGTCTTACTCTTGAAGTTCTGTTGGATTTCGACATGGGTTTTAAACGCACGGGATTCCCCGTTGAAGCCGCTGCGCTGGATCTTTACCGCACACTCGCATCCACCAAGGGAATCAAAGCCCTGGGGTTTCACACCTACGATGGGCATAATCAATTGGAACATCATGGAGATAGATTGGCCGAGCTTGATAGGGTCTGGAGTCAAATTATGGAGATGCGGGCAACTTTGGAAAAAAGCGGCATTGCTGTTCCAAAAATAATTTCCGGAGGCACTCCAACTTTTATCCTTTACAGCAAATTAAATGTCCCTGGGTTGGAATGCTCGCCTGGCACACTTACTCTTCATGATTTTGGTTACGGCAATCGCTACACGGAACTAAAGACTTTTAAATATGGAGCGGGATTATTAACCCGGGTGATTAGCAAGCAAGGCGCCAATGGAATTACCGTTGACCTCGGGTATAAAGCTGTTTCGGGAGATCAGCCACCCGGGAAACGCTGTATTTTTCCAAACAATCCTGAATTCGAATTTGTAGGCCATAGCGAAGAACACTTGATGCTGAAGCATCCCAACCCGGAAAAGTTCAACTTGGGCGACTCCATTCTTGCGGTTCCTGTTCATATTTGCCCCACCACTGCACTTCATCGTTATGCCCTTGCGATTGCTAATAATCAGGTCATCGGAAAATGGGAAATCGTAGGCCGGGATCGAGATCTGGGTTGTTAAAAT
>QWPF01000130.1 GCA_003671255.1 Planctomycetota bacterium
AACAATCGGCTGACCACTCGAAATACCACCCAGCATCCCACCATGATTATTGGTTTTGGTTCCAACTTTGCTTGGAAGCTTTTCATCCGCAATAAAATGATCATTGCACTGACTGCCACGCATGCTAGCAACTTTAAACCCCGCACCATATTCAAAACCCAACACAGCAGGCAGAGACAATAAACCCTTGGCAATATCAGCCTTTAGTTTGTCAAAAACCGGTTCACCCAATCCCGCAGGAACCCCGGTTGCAACCATCTCACATATTCCACCAATCGAATCTCTTTCTAGGCGCACCTGATCAATCAGAGCATACATTTTTTCTGCGATCACTGGATCTGGGCAGCGCACCGCATTGCTTTCAACTTGTTCTAAAGTAATTGCAGCGGGGTCTGTGGCTTCAAAACGAATATCACCCACCTGCGTTACATAACCCAAGACACGAATCCCTTGAGCTGCAAGTAATTTCCTGGCGATCGACCCAGCAGCCACCCTGCAAATAGTTTCTCGCGCACTCGATCTACCACCGCCTCGATAATCTCTTAACCCATACTTGGCATCAAAAGTATAATCTGCATGGCCCGGCCTGTATTTATCCTTGATATCACCATAATCATGGCTTCGCTGATCGTTATTGCGGAATAAAATACCAATGGAAGTACCATCCGTGACACCTTCAAAAACCCCCGAGAGAATTTCTGGTAGATCATCTTCTTTTCGCTGCGTGGTTATCTTTGACTGCCCAGGCTTTCGCCTTTGCAAATCCGGAATCAAATCTTCAATTCCGAGGGGTAGTCCGGGTGGGCAACCATCAATAATTGCAACATAACCCGGGCCATGGCTTACGCCCGATGTTGTAACTCTGAACAATTCTCCGAATGAGTTTCCTGGCATGATGGTAGTATAACCGAAAATGACTACAATGTCCTAGGTTCCAAAGCCAAGTACCTTTTCAAGGCGGGGCGGCAATGAAGAATGTAGTGGTTGTTCTTTTTATGCTGGTGAATTGTGCTTACAATCCGGGCCCATTGCCTGCCCAGGCGGTTAACGAAAGCGGCAGGTTTGGTATCGCACTTGATGAGGCATCTTTCCCGCAAAACAGCCCCGAGAATCTGCGCAAATCTCTTTTAAAAGCGATTAATTCAGATAAAATCGAGTACATGTTGGCGCACCTTGCAGACCCATCGTTCATCGATAAAAATGTCCGCGAAGTGCATGAAGGCAACTTTGCCAAACAAGTTGCTGAAACCCGTGAAAAACTAAAAAAGGGCCTAAAATCTCCCCTAGAATCTCTTCTAAAAGAAGGAAAACTGAACGCCTCAGAAAAATCAGCTTCCCTCAAAGATCCTGCCCTCAAAGATTTCATCATCACCATGAAGCTTGAAAACAACAAATGGTACATGGAAAACAACAAAAAGTAAGACGGTTGATCTCACCTCAATAAGGATGATTAAATGGCCGATTCATGGATCGATTTAAGAAGTGACACCGTAACCAAGCCTTCGCCAGAAATGCGCGCTGCTATGCATGCCGCTGAAGTCGGCGATGATGTTTACAAAGAAGACCCAACGGTTATCAAACTGGAAGAACAAACCGCAGCCATGCTTGGTCACGAAGCAGCACTTTTTTGCCCATCAGGCACTATGACCAACCAGATTTGCATTAAAGCCCACACCCAACCAGCAGATGAAATGATCTGCGAGGAATTTTGCCATGTCTTTAATTGGGAAGGTGGCGGCCCAGCAGCTTTGAGTAACATTTCCTGTAAAACCATCAGGGGAAATCATGGCTTAATCGATGTAGAAATGCTGCAAGATGCCATTCGCCCGCCCAATGATCATTACCCCAGAACCAAGCTTCTATCCTTGGAAAACACCCATAATCGCTGCGGGGGTAGGGTGCAACCGTTCAAGGTAGTTAAAGAACTTCACGACTGGACCCGCAAAAACAACCTCATTTTTCATCTCGATGGCGCAAGACTATGGAACGCTATCGTTGCAACAGGTATCGAAGCCAAAGCATGGGGCCAGCTTTTCGATTCGGTCTCGGTATGCTACTCCAAAGGATTGGGCGCACCTATAGGAAGCGCAATTGTAGGCTCTAAAGAATTTGTCGCAAGGTGCAGAAGAATTCGCAAAAGGTTTGGTGGCGGTATGCGTCAGGCAGGCACCATTGCAGCCGGAGCAATTTATGCATTGAACAATAACATCCATCGCCTGAAGGAAGATCACGAAAAAGCCAAAGTGCTGGGCGATGCAATTCAGAACACCCCGGGACTGAAAATGGACCAACCCACGGTCGAAACCAACATCGTCTGGTTTCATGTGGACTCCAAACTTGCACCGGTTCCAGAGTTTGTTGCTGCTTTAAAAGAAAGAAAAATCCTGATTCATACAAGTGGATTAAATCTGATGAGGGTGGTAACTCACCTCGATGTATCCATGGAACAAGTGAAAAAAACCGCAGAAATCATTCATGAAGTTACTAATAAACTCTCGAAGGGTAAAGTTTAGACTGTAAATCTGGAGAAGCTCGTTTCAAAATGAGAACGATGCCGAAGTATAGGCAACCATGTGACCATCCTTTTATCGCATCCGCTACACCCCCAACTTACCACTTATAAATTGTGCGTTTTTTTTCTCATCCTTTGGCATCTTGAAGACGATAAGTATGGTAGAATTCAGGTGTTGAGCGTTCGAACAGCAGGGCTCTGAAAAGGGCTCTACGAAGGCAGCCTGAAACCCATCTGCAAAATGGCCAAAGTTTCTCTTCTTGTCAGGGCCAGCATTAGGGTTGGCACTTCGGTGCCAAAGATTGTAGTATCTTCTTGGAAACTCCGACCCATCTTTCCGGAGAATTCCTAGAGAAAGGACATGTATCATGTTCAAGCACGGACCATCGACTATCAGCGGACCAGTTTCGCGAACCGGCAAAAAGTGGAAATCACAACCCAAAGCCGTCTCCAAGCGCAAAAATGAAGGTGCACCCATCCGGCAGGATCTGGTTAGCAGAGTGCGCCAAGAAATCGCTGCAGGCACCTACGACACCCCCGAAAAATTCGAACTTGCCCTCGATAAAATGCTGGGCGAACTCGATTTAGGTTAGAATTAACCACTCTTTCCGGTTAACCCTTTGAGATCTTCAAGGAATCGATTATCATAATCTATCAGAGGAATTGCCCATTTCCTCTGATTTCCTGATCTGAAAGGACCTCAACCGTGAATCTGCAATCTGTTCTCGTATCCCAATCTCCTGAAGATAAATTCAGGGAATACCTTACCACTGGTAACAAATCCCAGCGCTTCACTGGCCAGCAACGAGATATGGTTCGCTTTATTTTCAGCAACCATGATCACTTCGATGCCGAAGCTCTTATTTCTGATATGCAAGCTGCAACCATTAAAATCAGCCGGGCCACAGCTTATCGAACCTCTAATAAACTTGTCGATGCCGGCCTTCTTCGCAGGCTTGAACTCGGACCCCGTACCTTCTACGAACACGATTATGGCTACCCCCAACACGATCATCTCCAATGCACCAAGTGTAGCAAAGTGATCGAGTTTCAAAACTCTTCCATCGAAGAAGCCATCAAGCAGGCTTCCCTTGCCAACGGCTTTCAAAGTGAAGGGCACTCCTTCATCGTTCGGGGAGTTTGCAAAGAATGCAACATCGCCCGCATGCCCAAGCGTCAACTCGACCTCATCTAAAAAAGAGAGAGAGCAGCTTTTGGCCACTCTCTCCCTTTAAAACAACTCTTTTTTAACGCCTTAAATCTTCGCAGGAACCTCATAGCCTTTACGGTAAGGACGGGTAAGCATCAAGTTTGCTTCCGCATCATTGATAAAGGTTTCAGTCTTAGGATCCATTACCAGTTTTCTGCCAATCGTGACTTTCGTCTTGCTAGCATCCAACTTGTTATCAGCAAGATGGGCCGCCATCCTGCCTACAGCTTCGGTAGTCTTTTCATCAAGCCCAGCCACTTTCTCAGAAAGCATCTGATCTTTCCCAAGCCTATAGCTGATGTTGCCCAAATGGCAAAGCGCACTAGATAAATGGCCCTCAAGAATATCCCCGTTCAGCATCTCAGGCTTCTTAGCCCTTACTGCCTTGCAGAAATTCTCGAAGTGGTGATTATCGCCACCACCACTAAACCGAGTTACTTCTTTATTATCCTTATCAAACACAATACCCGTGGCATAACTTGGACAGACAATGTAACCATTGGTACCGTAGAAAATGTTCCCAACCTTCGTTCCCATGAAATCCTTGGTGGGTAAACCGCGGACTTCAAAAATCAGCGCCTTCTCACCATAATCGAAGGAGCAAATCTGGGTATTAGGAGTCTGACCATCATCCTCATAACCCAACCTGCCACCCATGCTAAATACGCCCTTGGGCAATTCCATGGCTTTAAGCGCCCAACGAGCCTTGTCCATTTCGTGAATGCCTTGGTTGCCTAAGTCGCCATTGCCGTAATCCCAAATCCAATGCCAATCGTAATGAATTTTATTTCTATGAACGGGATTCATCGGGGCAGGGCCACACCACAAATCAAAATCCATGGTCGAAGGAATCGGCTTATCTGCAGCAACTTTACCAATGCTACCTCTGGGCTTGTAGCAAAGCCCACGGGTCATCATGATTTCGCCAATCTTGCCACTGTGGGCGTATTCGATCGATTGTCGCATGCCAGGGTTACTACGGCTTTGCGTACCGGATTGGCAAACCCGATTGTACTTGCGCGCAGCTTCGACAACCCTTCTTCCTTCGCTAACATTATGGCTCACAGGCTTTTCAACATACACATCTTTTCCAGCCTGCAATGCCCATATCGCCATCAAGGAATGCCAATGATTTGGGGTTGCAATACTCACCACATCAATCGACTTATCATCCAGAAGTTTACGGAAATCTTTCTCGAACTTGGGTGCTTTGCCTTGAACTTTTTCAATGGTTTTCATGGCATTGCCAATCACTGCTTCATCGCAATCACAAATGGTGGTAACCACGCAATTGTTCTTGCCTGCAAAGCCGCCCACATGGCTCATGCCTCTGCCATTAACCCCAACCACAGCCACCCTAAGTTGTTCGCCCGAAGCGCCCTGAGCATTTGCAGCTTCCTTGGCTTGAGTATCAACCTTTGAAAAATCAAGCCCTGCAGCAGCAATAGCCGCGCCCACAACGCTATCTTTTACGAATTCCCTGCGATCCATGAAAAAACTCATTGTTTGATTCCTTGAAAAAGTTTTTAGGTATGCGTGTCAGACAATTTATAATAACCCCAATAAAACCCATGCGTCAATCATTTACCCTTGAATTGATCCAAAATGATTCCCTATGATGCATCTTTTGGGTAACATGATCCACCATGCTTGAACATCAACAGCTTCTGATTTCGACCTCCAAGCCGGGTGCTGGCTTATTGTTTCAAAACCCTGAGAACTCAAAGCCTCTGGGTTACGCCACTTTAAAATCCACCTTCCTCAGTCAGAATTGGGCGGTCCACGAAAAAGATGATAACCCGCTCGTATTTACGCTAACCAAGCTTAATGTTCCGTTTGCCAACTGGACTATCAACGATGCCTGCGACCTGACTGTGGGGTTTCTCTATTCCAACCAATTGCTAATGCCTACAGGCAGAATTTATTGCTTCAGAACCCTCCTTACCTCGGGCGTAACCGTGTGGGAGAACGAAGTTGGTGCTCAGCTTGCAAGCCATCAGCCCCAAAGCCCAAATGCCGATCTACTGGTGTTTAATGAAAACCAGGGGGGCTTACCCTTTGGAAGAATGCTAATCCTAGCGGATTATCTGATTCAATATGGTGCAAAACTGCAGGGCTGACGACTTCCCACATTTTTGGGGGATCTGCCATGATTTCCATAATGATTCAAGTTTACCCCCTTTAAAACCCGATGAAATGAGCTACATTAGTTTGTAGATAGGGCGCTTAGCTCAGTTGGCTAGAGCACCAGCTCGACACGCTGGGGGTCACTGGTTCGAATCCAGTAGCGCCCATTCTTAATTTTACATGATCTTTCACCAAGCCTCATAACCCCGGAAGTGACAACCACTTGCGGGGTTATTTTGTTCTCCGTATTGCTTAATTCATTTCCCAATTTCAGCAGAAAATGCACTGTTCTGCACCCGATTTGCACCGCTTTTTGCTTCGCCGATTTTCATGGGTTGCTTTTAAAACCATGTGACTGTTTGCATTTTCTAATAATTGGAAAAGTAACAACCAAGGTTCTTGATGCAGTCTTATAATTTTTGCGAGCGCCAAAATAGCCTTTAATACCTTTTCTACGGATACATTAATGCTGTATGATTGTTTTGTAGAGTTTTTTGAACATTTGCTGGCGGGCGTTAACTTTAACTACAGGAGCAATCCTTTGAAGACTTGTCTACTAATTACCGTTTCTCTGCTTGGATGCTGCTTATGGTGTCACGCATTTGGCGAAGATAAAGTTGGCGGCACGAAAATTGGTCTTCAACCAGCAATAGCACCAGGTTCCCCAACAAATGAAAAACTTAAAAAAGCATCTGACGCACTAGATGCTGAACGACTTTCCAAGAGCCTTGCTAGCTGGACAAAAGCCAAAGTGGATTGCGGAGGCAATTACAGCTACAAGGTAATTATTTCAAGCTTTACCGGCCACCGTGCCGAGACGACGATAGTGGTTAAAGAAAACAAAGTCGTGGAGCGTAAACTCGAAACCGGCACACCAAATTTTCTTGGGAAACCAGCCCCGCTTAAACTGGAATGGATGGAAACCGGTAAAGACATCGGCTCTCATACGAAAGCTGTAGAGCCACGAACTTTGGATGAACTTTACATGATTGCAAAAAAAATTGTTGAGCAGGATGTCCCAACAAACCATGTTCGAAGCCTTGGAATTGATAAACAAGGATTACTTCAGCACTGTTTCATACGAGACACCCGTATTCAAGATGATGCCCCGCTAACGGGTGTACCAGCCATCTACCTGACTCTTGAAAAGAAATAGCCAATCTGACTTTTGGAAAACAGCCAAATAAGCCTTAATTGCAGCCTATTGTGTGCGATGCTTTTTCAGCATTCAACCAATTCCACTGACCGCGGCAATAAAATCGGGGTGTTGATAGGAATAACCCATTAACAACAAAATTATCCCTTACATACATGCCCCATAAATACTCCGCAGAATGTTTACAGCAATCTGATCAACTTTATTTTGTACTAGTTGAAAAACAATCTGTCACGAAAAACAAACCTTTTCTCTAAAAAGTTAAGTTATTTAAGATATGAACCATGCGCAATAATCCAAAACAAATTTGCCTCGCAAAAATATGGGAGAAGCGACATGTTTAGTGACCCATAAACTTACTAATGACAAAGCAAATACGAGTTACCCAACAAAAAAATATGCAAGCTTCTATTTTCACCAGGGACAATTAAAAATCATTCTGCTGTTTCTAATACATACCAAAACATATATCCCCATTCCGCTGCCAAGCTTAAATAAACCTTTCCTTTTATTTTCCCGAAGCCCTTTTATACGATCTTAGCGATTATCTAAAAAAACAAGGCACCCTAGTTTAACAACTAAAACGATAGGCATTACGACAATGGATGTTACAATTTACAAAGTTAAGTAATTGGCAATCCAGCGGGGGCATCATGACCGAACTATTGAAAGCAGTCGAAGCAGCGGCGTACAGGTTGGCAAAAGCGCAAGCGAAGAGAGATGTAATACAGCGCTCGCTTAACGGGATAATAGCGGAGCAGGAACGCCGGGCGGCGGCGAAAGAAAACGCAAAGAAAGCCAAGGATGTTTAAAGCTGAATTGCACCATGCCCTAAATACTCATTTCGAGTAAACCCTTTTTCCCTGCCAAGTCTTTCTTCAAAAGCCCCACTTGGCTGGTTATAATTAGCTCATACCCTTCTGACATAATTATACGATTACGAGTAATCACATCCCCCTGTTGGAATTTTATCCCCCGGGCGCGCAAACCTACGCCAGCCTTCGCTCACCCTTGTTTTTTCGAGGTGGGATGGTAGTTTACTAGGTGAGTTAACTATTGGGCGCAAGCAATAAAAGGGCATGAAAAAGAGACCTGACCCCTTTTATTCTCACTCCTATGGAGCCTGACCTTTGAAAAATGATCTCGATCCACAAGAAGCCCCCATCAACGCAGGAGAAATCGGTCACGCAGATCAGTTAGCCAGCGAGGCTATCCGTAGGCGAACTTTCGCAATTATTTCGCATCCAGATGCAGGCAAGACAACCCTCACCGAAAAATTCCTGCTCTACGCAGGTTGCATCGATGTAGCAGGAACAGTAAGAGGCCGAAAGACTCGCAAAACAGTTACCTCCGACTTTATGGAACTCGAACAACAACGAGGCATCTCCGTTTCCTCGACCGCGCTTAGTTTCGCATACAAAGGCTACATCATTAACCTGCTGGACACCCCGGGCCATCAGGATTTCAGCGAAGATACCTACCGCACCCTCGCAGCAGCCGATTCCGCAGTAATGGTGATTGATGCAGCCAAGGGCATCGAAACTCAGACCCGAAAACTCTTCAAGGTGTGCGCAGTCCGAGAAATTCCCATCCTGACATTCATCAACAAAATGGATCGGCCCAGCCTAAACCCGCTT
>QWPF01000131.1 GCA_003671255.1 Planctomycetota bacterium
TGGGCTACTTCATCCGAGCGGGCAAACATTCAATGAGCCCCATCGATTGGCAAGCCTACCGCGCCTTTGCAAAAAAGCATCTGCCCAAGCAGGGCTAAGCCTACGAATCTTTACGGTCCTACTTTTGCCCAGGTCGATCCAACTCGATCGTGAAGTTGTTCGCCTTACCTGCCTCCACTTTCACCTTCAAGGGCGATGTGGCAAAGTCTAGATACTTAGGATGAATGTTTTTTGCTTTATCTTTAATCTGCACTTCGTCTGTTTGATCGACATCAATGCGAACAACCTGCTCGCCTTCAACTGCGCCGCCCCCCTCCTTTACAGTGCTTAAAGAAAAAGTGCCATCTGCATTGGTTTGCGCCATCGAACGAGTGTGCGGAGGCTTCACCGCCTCGAAGTAAATGAGACCATTGAAAGGTTTGCCATCAGCTTTGTAAACGACCTTGCCCGTGGTGGGGAAGGTTTTAACGCCCTCGGCACATCCAAGAACAAAAATAAGAGAGATAAAAAAAGTGGTACGAATCATGAGTGCTCCAGTTTAATAGCTGATAAAAGAAACTTTAATTTTTGGGTCTTTCGATTTCGATGACAAAAAAGTTGCTGTTTCTAGGTTCAACATTCACCCGGATAGGTGAGGTTATAAAATCAAGATATTGAAGCCTCACAACCTTGGAGCGGTTCTTGAAATCCGGGCTATCGGGCATGTCTATGTCTACCCGAACCACCTGCTCCCCTTCTACCGAACCGCTACCTTCTCGAACGGTACTTAATGAAAAAGAACCATCGGCTTTGGTGGTTGCCATCGATCGGGTGTGGGGAGCATTAACCGCTTCGAAATAAATCTTGCCCATAAAAGGCGAGCCATCGTCTTTGTAAACAACTTTACCCTGTGTTGGATAGGTTTTAAGTTCGGAAGAACAACCTGCCAGAGGCAGCAAAAAAAGAATCAGAAGCAAAGCGATGTTACGATTAATAATCACCGGGCAGTTCTCCATCATCCGGAACGCACAACCTTCTGAATGTTAATACGGATATAGAGTTGTTGATTGATTTAACGCTGCCATCAACAAAAGAAAAATTGCAAACCCCGCTATGCCAGGAACCATAACGAAAGGTGGCGTTATAGGCATCGTCCTTATTTGCTGCGATGTTATATTCGTTGGTGTATTTACCTGTTGCGGGGTTAAGCGTACCCGACCAACCACCATACCTCGCAGAAACGGTTTGATAATCTCCATTAAAGACACTGCCTTCGCTGCCAAGGGTTTTGGAGGATTGCAAATGTTTTTCTCCAAAGGCGATAGTAGAGGATGTGCCATCGGTGATATCCCTGAATTGCCTGACCGACTGAAAAGACTCCTGAGTAGTAATGACGGCATTGGGGTCGGTTGCCACCGGGCTATAGTTGACGATAGCGCTGGTATAGGTGTTTGGTGACTTTGCTGCTCGGGAACGAACAATCACTCCATCAAAGTTATAAGTATCGGTTCCAGAATTTGCGGCATAATCCGAGACCGATCCAGGAATCTGCCCAAAAGTTGGAGCAGTACGGCTATCATTTCCACTACTTAAAGAAGATGAGGGGCTTCTTCTGCTAGGGCAAACAAAGAGCGATACATTTTTCTCTCTCGCTGTTGCAGTTTGCACATGATACCGCTTTTTAAGATCCCATTGCTTGAACATGTTTTCCTGTTCCACATAAGGCAAAATAAACACGGCCCAGGTAGCCCACTGGTCTTCGACATACGCCAACAGCAAACCTCCATTATTGGCGGATTGATGATTATGAAACGCAAGGCCCAGTTGCTTCAGATGATTACTGCATTGAATACGGGCTGCGGCTTCTCTAACTTTTTGCACAGCAGGAAGAAGTAAACCAATTAAAATTGCAATGATTGCAATAACCACCAAAAGCTCTATGAGTGTAAATCCCGAGGTGCGATTTTTATTAAAAGAGGACATAGATGGCTCCACTTTTGTAAAGGCAGGAAACAAAGAGGGAATTACCGAGGAATTTAAAGCTTAACTTTATCCGCAATCGAAAACAACAAAAATCAAACCCATGCTAGCAACAATAAAAATCCCCCATCTTATCACAATCGTAGTAAAGGGCTTAATTTATGATGCTTTGTTGGTTTGGTATTGCTGGAACTACGCTCGTTTCGCTATAGGCTTGAGTATTCTTTTTAGCAAAGGTGGGATGCTTGTGAATCATGTTTGGGTGCGAAGATTTCCGGTACTATTCCTACTGCTATCAAGCTTATTGTTATCCGCAGGTTGCAGAAGTCCCAACAAGCACAAAACAAGTTATTACCCCTTGCCTAGTTCTCGCTGGTCGGAGCAAACCGAGCAGTATTTGGTTTCGCGAAAGTTACCCGCCAAACTTGAAGATACCAATCCTCAATCGTTGTTACGAGCCCTCAGAGAAAAAAGCCTGAACCTCACCGACCTCGAATCGATGATGGAACTTTCGTTTGAAAAGGCAGATCTCACGGACAACACCGATATTTATGCAGGCGTGGAATATTATGCCTACGCAGCTTGCTTTGCTTGGCGAATCCTAGACCGCGAAGGGTTTGATAATCCAAAAACGCAAAGAGCATCCGATATTTATCAAGCCTGCCTAGCACGCGTTTTGGAAGATGGCACCAGAGACAAAGGCTTTCAAATGAACGGGCCCTGGAGCGTTCACGAAAAAATCCCCGCTTTTCCTGTTTACGCCCATGGCTTTCCCAATAGAGTTCACCTGTTTAGAAATCTCACCGTTCCCAAGACCGATACCAGCTACAACTTGACCAATTATTATGTACGAAAAGGTGCGGGCCTACCCGTCATCTTCCATCCTGATGCAGAAGCAAACTCTGCCGACCCACTTGATATTTATCACAATCTTGGCCACCCAATGGGCGCCACTGTTCTTATTCTTCCCAATGATGATCTTGAAAAAGGTTTTTGCAGGCTTGAAGTTGTGAACCCCAGAATCTACAGCACCATCAAGATAAATGGGAAGAACACACCCCTCGCAGGCGACTTCTCTGCTGCTTATCAGGAAATGCTCGAAAGAGATCTTGGCTCTAAACTTTGGATCATGGGCTTTCTCGATGGCGATCGAGAGTCTAGATTCCAAGGCCTTTATATGGCGGAGCCCTATCAGCCCGATAAAATCCCCGTTGTTTTTGTTCATGGCTTGCTTTCCACCCCAGCAACCTGGATGGAAACCATGAATGAACTAGATCAAATCCCAGGTATCAGGGAGCGCTATCAATTCTGGTTTTATATGTACCCAACATCAGGGTCCATCCTTTTAAACGGGACTGATCTACGCGAAAATCTGCAACGCACCATCCAACAAATAGACCCAAAAAATGAAAATCAAAACCTCAAGCACATGGTTCTTGTAGGCCATAGCATGGGAGGGCTTCTCGCTAGGCTTCAAGTGACCCATAGTGATGACAAGCTTTACTCCGGTTTATGCAAGGTGCCCTTTAATCAGCTGCAAGGCAAACCCACCGTACTCGAACTTGCAAGGAAGACTCTTTTTTTTGAACCCAATCCCAATATTTCGCATGTGGTATATATTGGCACGCCCCATAACGGTTCGCCCCTTAGCTTCACCCCAACGGGGAGACTGGGCAGTCTGATTGCCCACACGCCCTCTTGGCAGAAAAATTTCCGCTCCGAACTTAACGAACAAAACCCGGGCGCTTTCCTCCCCGCTTTCAAAATCCAAAGCCAACCCAACAGCATTGATATGCTTGGGTTCGAAAACCCTTTCCTCAAAGTATTTCAAAGCCTTAGGCCTTCCGAACATATCCAAGTCCATTCCATTGCAGGCGATATGAACCAGTTCTTTGAATCCCGAAAAGGCGACACCGTTGTTCCCCTTAGCAGTGCCCTTGCAACCAAATCCGACACCATCACACTTGTCGAGGAAAAGCACATGGAACTGCATCATCACCCCAAAACCATCTCAGAAATTATACGCATTCTTCAACAAAACATCTCCGAAGCAGATGCTCGCGCCTCCATAGCAAAATAGTCCGCTTTTTACATCACTTTTCATATTCGTTCTGATACATTAACTCAGTATTATTGGTGCTTATTTTTATTTAGCAGGAGATCCCTTTCATGACTTCTAATTTAATCCAAGCCCCAGAAGGCATTACCAAATACACCGACCGCCTTGCAGACCCATGCATCATGGTCATCTTTGGCGCATCGGGCGACCTTACCAAGCGGCTTCTCATGCCCGCATTATTTAACCTTCATTGTGGCGGACTTCTAAGCAGCGATTTTGCAATCATTGGCATCGCTTTCGACAGCCTCGACACCGAGAGCTTCCGCAAAAAAATGACCGAGGACATTAAAAAATTCAACACTCGCAAAGTCTTTGACGAAAACCAGTGGAATGAATTTGTTCAAAAACTTTACTACACCCAAGGTGATTTCTCCGACCCCGAAGCTTACAAAAGGCTCGCTGTTTTAATCAACGCCACCGAAGCTAAATTAAAAACCGGAGGCAACACCCTGTTTTACATGGCTACACCGCCCTCGGTATTTGAACTGGTTTCCTCCAACCTTCAATCATCAGGTGTTAAGAATTCGGAAAAAGGCTGGGTCAGAGCGATCTTCGAAAAACCATTCGGTCATGATCTTAAAACCGCTGTCGAGTTAAATCGCCTGCTTTTAAAGCATTGGAAAGAAGAACAGATTTACCGCATTGATCATTATCTGGGCAAGGAAACAGTACAAAACATTCTTGCGTTCCGCTTTGCCAACGGGATTTTTGAGCCTCTTTGGAATAAAGAACATATTGATCATATTCAGTTTAGCGTCATGGAAACCGTGGGCGTTGAAAGCAGGGGTAAGTATTATGAAACCTCGGGCGTGCTGCGCGACATGATCCAAAATCATATGTTTCAAATGCTTTCCTACCTTTGCATGGAGCCTCCTTCTTCCTTCAAGCCCGATGCAATCCGAAATCAAAAATCTGAACTTCTCGATGCTGTTCGCATCATGACTCCCGAAATGGTTCGCACCCACACCGTTCGCGGGCAATATGGCCCGGGTAAAAAATGGGATGAATCCCCAGCGCCTGGCTATCGCCAAGAAGCCGATGTTTCACCCACTTCAAACACCGAAACTTTCGCATGCTTAAAATTGTTCATCGATAACTGGCGCTGGGATGGCGTGCCTATTTATCTCCGTTCGGGCAAAAACCTCTGGAAACGAGGCACCGAAATCATGGTCCAATTCAAAAACCCACCCGACATCCTTGGTAGGGGTCAATCTGCAAGCAACGCCAGAATTCCCAATCGTCTTTTCTTCCATATCCAACCCGATCAAGGGATCGAACTTCGTGTTCAAGGCAAATCTCCCGGACCAACCATGTCCACCCAAACCATTAACATGCGCTTCGATTATAGCGAATCTTTCGAATCCTCGAGAGGCACGGGCTACGAAGTCCTTCTCTATAATTGCATGATTGGTGATGCCACGCTCTTCTCTAGAACCGATCTGGTTGAAACAGCTTGGCGCATTGCCCAGCCCATTTTTGATGTCTGGGAAAAAGAACCCGCAGGTGACTTCCCCAATTACCCTGCAGGGGGATGGGGGCCCAAGAAAACCTACGACCTCATCGAGAACGATGGCCGTAACTGGGTGGAAGTGGTCAGCCGTGATGTGCTTGAAAAAATCCCACTCTTCAAAGACACAGGCAAGATCTTCCTCTACAACCTTGCAATCAACCTTAGGCCCGACATCTACGCCCCCGGTGATTTCATCATCAAAAAGGGCGAGGTTGGAACTGAAATGTTCATCATCTCCAGTGGTTCGGTCGAAGTTCTGGATGATCAGGGCAAAACAATCAACACCATGGGCGATGGCGCCTTTTTTGGGGAACTCAGCCTTCTTAATGCCACACCCCGCACCGCTAGCATCCGCGCAACTTCTGATTGCGATATCTTTATTCTTGCCAAGAAAGATTTCGACAAGGTACTTAAAACCTACCCCGAGTTCCTTGGTAAAATCAAAAAGATAGCAGAAGAACGCTATAAGGTGAAACTGCCCACCACCTAGGAACGCGGATCAAAAGAGTTCTGCCTTTTATTCAACATCAAGGACACATGATGCAATACCTTCGTGCTTTCACACTACTGTTTTTCATCTTACTTCCATCGCTTCTAATTGCGGATGAAAAACTAAAGGGCATCGCTTGCAGATCGGTTCACCTAGGCTACCCTGCACCCGAAGGCAACTCTTTTTACATCGAGATGAAAATCCTTTCCTCTGCGCCAGGTACTTACTTCATGGCTTGCGGTTGGAACAAGGGATACTTCGGCGTACAAGAACTCGCCAACGGTAAAAAAATCATCCTCTTTTCTGTATGGGATTCCGGGCAGAACGATCCCAAAGCAGTCGAAGAGGATAAACGCACCAAGCTTATTCATAAGGATGAAAAAACCCGCATCGGACGCTTCGGGGGCGAAGGAACGGGTGGGCAATCATTCTATGATTACGATTGGAAAATTGGCGAAACCATGCGCTTCCTCGTCTCTTCCAAAGTTGAAGGCAACCGCACCGTTTACTCCGGGCACTTCTTCCACTCCGAACAAAAAAAGTGGATCCATATGGTTTCTTTTTCCACCATCACAGGCGGCATCAACCTCAAAGGCTATTATTCCTTCATCGAAGATTTCAAACGCGACAAAGTTTCCACCACCTTCGCTCGCAAAGCAGAATTCGCTAACCCTTGGATCAAAAACATCAACAATGAGTGGGTTCCCATTTCCAAAGCCAACTTCACCGCAGATGCCAACCCTGTTCTTAATATCGATGCAGGCACCACAAACGGACACTTTTTCTTGGTCACCGGGGGCAATACTGATAACACTCTTAAACTTCGCACTGTTATCGACTACCCCAAACCGGCGTTAGCTCAACCTGCTGACATTCCCAAATAAACGAGATCGATTTCGCGCTATTGCTGCTAGAAATCCCAAAAATCTTCCCAGTTTCAACGGTTTTTATCATTCTCCAAGATTCACCCGTTATGATCTCGCTTGCAATGGCCATATTGACTATAAATACTAAAGCAGAATCGGCTTTTATTGTCGTAATTGACTTTTTGTATGACTCTAGCGAGAGGATTGCATGAGCTCTTTTGTTCCGATTCCTTCCAGCTCGATTGGCTGTAAATTCTTCATGGGCATCACTGGCCTTCTGTTAATAGGCTTTGTGCTCGGCCACATGACCGGCAACCTTCTTATATTCTTAGGCCCAGAAGCCATCAACGAATATGGCGAATTGCTGCAAACCATGGGTCATGGCGTGCTTATCTGGGTTGCTCGCATCGGCCTCGTTGCTATTTTCTCCATTCACATGACACTCGCTTTTATACTTCGAAAGAAAAACACCAGCGCTAGGCCTGTTCCTTATGGTGCAGATGGTACCATTCAGGCTTCGTGGGCTTCCCGCCATATGATGCTCACGGGCATCGTGATCTTTTTGTTTCTTGTTTATCACATTGCCCATTTCACGGTTGGAGCAATAGATCCTGATAACCATAAGGAAGTAATTGCCCGCGATATTCACAACAAGTTCGATATTTACACGATGGTGGTGAGGGGTTTCCAACAGCCATTGGTAAGCGGATTGTACATTCTGGCTCAACTTACTCTGGGCTTGCATTTAACCCATGGGGCAGGGAGCTGGTTGCAATCACTGGGGCTTGCCCGCGGTTGGGTTCGCAATCTCACTCTCCCTTTGGGGTATGGAATTGCAGGCATTATAGTTATTGGCAATTGTTCAATTCCTGTTTCCATCCTACTGGGATGGGTGAAATAAGGAGAGGATCCAGGGACGATGAACCTAGATAGCAAAATTCCCGAAGGCCCACTCGAACAAAAGTGGGATAGCTTTAAAGCTAACATGAAGCTGATCAATCCTTCGAACAAGCGCAAATACAAAATCCTTGTCGTTGGCACTGGTCTCGCAGGCGCATCCGCTGCTGCCTCTCTTGCTGAACTTGGCTACCAAGTCGAAACCTTCTGCTTCCAAGATTCACCACGCAGGGCTCATAGCATTGCTGCGCAAGGTGGCATCAATGCTGCAAAGAATTATCAAAACGATGGCGATAGCATCTGGCGCCTTTTTTACGACACCATCAAGGGTGGCGACTTCCGCTCCCGCGAGGCCAATGTTTACCGCCTAGCTCAGATGAGTGTTAAAATCATCGATCATTGCGTTGCACTTGGGGTACCTTTCGCACGAGAATATGGTGGCCTTCTCGACAACCGCAGCTTTGGTGGCGCACAGGTTTCCCGAACCTTCTATTGCAGAGGCCAGACCGGCCAGCAACTTCTTTTGGGCGCCTACAGCACTATGGCTAGGCAAATTGCCCAAGGCAGAATTAAATCACACCCACGCACCGAAATGCTTGACCTCGTCACCATCGATGGCAGAGCCCGGGGCATCATC
>QWPF01000132.1 GCA_003671255.1 Planctomycetota bacterium
AAAGTTTTGGAAATTGGGAGGTGAGGAAGGCATGAGATAAAACGAGAATTAAGGAGGGTATAAAAAAACACGCCTGTTGGTAGAAACCAGCAGGCGTGCGGAAAACATTAGAAGCGTGCTTTAGTTAACAGCAACAGCAACTGGGGGAACAACATTAACGCGACGGCCATCGCGATCAAAAAAGACCTTGCCATCTGCCATGGCGAAAAGGGTGTCATCCTTGGCCCTGCGAACATTTTTACCAGGGTGGAACTTAGTGCCACGCTGCCTAAGAATAATGCAGCCGATGGTTACGCTGCCGCCACCAAAAACTTTGATTCCAAGGCGCTGTGCGTTGGATTCGCGACCGTTCTTTACAGACCCCTGACCTTTTTTATGTGCCATGTTTATAGCTCCAGTCAAAAAAAATTTCCGACCCCTAATTGGGTGGGAAAGGAACACGAAGATTTAGAAGTAGTATTCTACAAGAATTATTCTTTTTTGCCAGCGTCATCTTTATTGGCAATGCCAAGAGGCGGAATTTTGACGGTAGCAGCCCTGTAAATCCAACTAGCAGGGGGTATAAACTGGATTTCACCACTCTTCTGGTTGAACTTGTCGCCTAGCCGTTTGAAGTTAACCTGTAAGGTCTTACGACGAACTACGGGCTCAATATCTGGGGGTATTGGGTCGGTAACGGCCCAACCGTTGGATAATCCGGTGATAAAAATGCTAAATCGGTTGGCATCGGGGTCTACATCATCCCAAATAGCCACTCCTGTGACGGTTTTAGGGGGCACACCAGGTTGCGAGGGGGGTATTTCTTCCTTGGCAATCGTTACCGAATTCTTGATTTTGTAGAAGCCAGAATCTGAATCATCTGGGTCTGCAGTGGGATCTTCAAGCCTGATAACCGCTTTTTGAACTTTAGGCAGAATCTGATCTTTATGTACGGTGTTGGTATCCGTTGTGCGGATTTCGAAATCTGGCACGAACCTGCGTGGCTTATCCGTGTTATTAATTACCTGATACCAAAGATACCAGCAAACTTTCTGCCCACGGCCTGGGATATCAACCTTCACCAACCTTGGGTCTTTGAACTTGAAGTCGAGAACCCAGATTTTGCCATCTTTCTTGTTGATTTCGTCTTTATCTTGCGGGCTAGGCCCAGGCTTTACCGTGCGCTCATTAGGGTTTTGAGCAATGACCAATCCCACCATTGAAAACGCAATGATCAAGGCCAAAAAGGTTGGCCATGTGAACCATCTATACTGTTCAGCGTCCGGCTTTTTCATCCGAAACCACTCCCTATTCTTTATCTTCCATTTAAACATCCATGCCTAAACGAAGCTAATTATTCATTGATGGTTATAACAACAAAGGAAAAAGCAGGTCAAGGCACGATGCATTAGAACACAAAGTGCAGAGCTTAATTAATAAGAATCTGGGCAAAATGGGGGCCAAGATTTGGCCTGAGGGTGTCGATACCAATAAAAAAAGCTCCGGAAGTTACTCCAGAGCTTTTAGTTTCTATGATCTTGATTACTTCTTCACTTCAAACTCGGCATCGATGACATCATCGCCACCCTTGCCACCCGGTGCAGCGCCCTGCCCTGGTGCAGCGCCAGATTGCCCTGCATCGCCGGGCCCACCCGACATATGCTTGGCCAACTCTTGTGAAGCAGTGATCAAATCGGAAGTAGCTTGCTTGATGGCTTGCGCATCTTCGCCCTTGCAAGATTCTTTGACACGATCGATAGCGCCCTGAACCACGGTTTTGGTGGAATCGGACAATTTCGAGCCATGCTCTTTAAGCTGCTTTTCAATCTGAAAGACGGTGTTATCCGCTTCGTTACGAGCGTTGATGATTTCCAGCTTGCGCTTATCTTCATCAGCATGCAACTCAGCATCCTTACGCATCCTGTCGACTTCTTCTTTGCTGATACCACTCGAGCCCTTGATTTCGACCTTGGCCTCTTTGCCCGTACCAAGATCCTTGGCGGTGACTTTAAGAATGCCGTTGGTATCCAAAGCAAAGGTAACTTCGATCTGTGGTTCGCCACGGGCTGCAGGAGCAATGCCTTCAAGGTTGAATTCACCCAGCATGCGATTGCCTACGCTCTTGGCAATTTCACTTTCACCCTGATAAACAGAAATGGTAACTGCAGTCTGGCTATCCGCAGCGGTCGAGAATACCTGTTTCTTTTCGGAAGGGATGGAAGTGTTGCGCTCGATCAAGCGAGTCAACCTGCCACCCAATGTTTCAATACCCAGCGAAAGAGGGGTCACATCAACCAGCAACAATTCTGATTTGCTACCTAGAAGAAGTTGCGCGCCTTGAATAGCAGCACCGATTGCAACCACTTCATCTGGGTTCACACCACGATGGCCTTCTTTGCCAAAGATATCTTTGACCAACCACTGGATCTTGGGCATGCGAGTCATCCCGCCCACCATGACAACTTCATCAATTTCGGAAGGTTTCATCTTGGCATCAGCAAGGGCTCGAACCACAGGGCCACGACATTTTTCAATCAAAGGATCAACCAATTGCTCAAACTTGGCCCGTGTCATAGCCATCTGTAAATGCTTCGGTCCAGTGGCATCTGCAGTAATAAATGGCAAGTTGATATCGGTCGTAGTTTGCTGGGAAAGATCTTTCTTAGCACGCTCTGCAGCTTCTTTGAGGCGTTGCAATGCCATCTGATCTTTACGCAGATCGATGCCATTCTCTTTCTTGAATTCTTCTGCAATGTGATCGATAACCACTTGATCGAAATCGTCACCACCAAGATGGGTATCACCATTGGTTGATTCAACTTTGAAAATACCATCGCCTACATCAAGGATGGAAATATCGAAGGTGCCACCCCCAAGATCGAATACCGCAATCTTTTCATTGGCCTTCCTATCCATGCCATAAGCAAGGGAAGCAGCGGTAGGTTCATTGATAATGCGCATGCGCTGACGGGATTTGTTACCGGTCACGGGATCTTCGATTTCCCACTCGGTATCGAAACCGGCAATCTGAGCCGCTTCGATGGTGGATTGCCTTTGAGCATCATTAAAGTAAGCAGGAACAGTGATAACAGCCTTACGAACCGTGTGGCCGAGGTAGTTCTCTGCAGATTCTTTAAGCTTGCGCAGAATCATTGCAGAAATTTCGGGAGGGGTGTAAGACTTACCATCGATATCAACTTTTGCAGTGTCTTCAGGGCCACCTAAAACCTTGTAGGGAACCAACTTTTCTTCGCCCTTAACTTCGCTAACCCTACGACCCATAAAGCGCTTGATGGAGTATACAGTCCTTCGGGGGTTGGTAACTGCCTGACGCTTGGCAGGATCACCAACTAATCGATCGCCTTTATCCGTAAAAGCTACAACACTGGGAGTAATGCGGTTGCCTTCTTGGTTGGCAATAACTTTGACTTCGCCACCTTCCATAACCGCAACCACGGAATTGGTTGTACCCAGATCAATACCAATGATTTTTTCTTCAGCCATCACAATTCTCCAAGAAAAGATTCAAGCAAGATTGCTTGAAAATGTAAAAGATCCTAAATTTATTCGCCAAACCGAACCAGATATTTTCACAATTTCCCAAATAATACGACAAAGGACACTAAAATCTAGCCAGTACTCAAGAAACAGGACAACCGACTCTTCTATTAAGTATAGGTAGAATATTTATAAAGATATTTCTGCAAGTGTCATGCCAGAATCAAAGAAACACCACCAATCGACCTTAAGTCATATTAATATATAGAGATAAAACGATTTTAAAAAATGTTGCAGTTGCCAGATGAAAGCCGTAAAAGGCCGACTTTTCAGCTCGACCGCCAATTTGGCAGCAAAATCGAACACTGTTCTTTTGAGCACTAAGTAAAATCTTATTATTTGTTAAAATAAGTGCTTTAAAAAGTATAGGTAATATGATAGTGTGATGCGGAAGCCCTTTTGTTGAGGGTTCTGAGATTACTTCATTGACTCTTAGAGATAGCACACATACATTAACCAGACTTTTCGCAAAAAAGTATTCCTTAACGAGACTTATCATGGCGCGAAAAATAGAAGTTGTAACTCCACCCAACCCTGCCAAAGTGCAAGCACTTGTCAAAAGTGTACGCAATCAAATTGATAAACTCGATTTGCAAATTTTGAAGCTAATCAACGAAAGAGCCTCCGCAGCAGGTGAAGTTGGGAAAATCAAAATGGAAAGTGGGGATGATATATTTTCCCCAGCCCGCGAAGAAGAAGTTCTAGCCAATGTCTTGGAAGCCCACACCAAGTACCCACATGGCTTAGGTGTAAACACCGTTCGTGCGGTATTCCGCGAAATCATGAGTGGCTCCAGAGCCTTACAAAAACTAATCAAAGTAACCTACCTCGGGCCAGAATACAGTTACAGCCATCTTGCAGCCATCGAACGCTTTGGCCAGGCTGTCGAATTCGTTCCCGTAGGCAGCATCACTGCAGTATTCGAAGAAGTAAACCGGGGCCATGCCGATTTTGGTGTCGTTCCTGTTGAAAACTCCACCGATGGGCGCATTGCAGATACCCTCGATATGTTCATGCGTATGCCCCAGATGATTATCTGCTCTGAAATCAGATTACAAATTCATCACAACCTGATGGCAAAATGCGAAGCGAAAGATATCCGCAGGGTCTACAGTAAACCCCAAGCGATTTCCCAATGCCGTAACTGGCTTGGTAAAAACACCCCCCACGCCTTGCTTACCGAAGTATCTAGCACTACAACCGCAGCAGAATTAGCGCAGCGCGAACCAGGCGCAGCCGCAGTTGCTAGCAGGCAGGCTGCTGTTCGCTATGGCTTACGCATTTTGTTTGAAGATATTCAAGATTCCGCAGACAATGAAACCCGATTTGCAGTCATTGGGCATCAGAAAACCGCCAAGACTGGCAACGATAAAACCACTCTCATGTTTCGCATTCCACACAGCCCAGGATCTCTTGCGGATGCGATTGGTGTATTCAAGTCCAATAAAGTGAACTTGGCTTGGATCGAATCTTTCCCTTCACGAATTGCAAAAAACGAATACATCTTCTTTGCAGATTTCGAAGGCCATATCGATGATCAGAAAATCAGCAAAATGCTGAAAGCATTTCATGATGAATGTACTGAAGTTACTGTGCTGGGATCGTATCCCATCGCACAAATCTCTGGCTAAAAACCAGCAATATCTTTTAATGAATTATTGATTGGTTCCTGAGAAGGGCCACTATTTTCTGGTTTATCACTTAAGACTCTGGCAAGACAGCCTTTTGTTCTTTATTATAACTCAAGTATCAAACTCTTTTAGAAAGTCGGACTAAACATGCGTAAGAAATTTGTTGCAGGCAACTGGAAAATGTTCACCGACCATGCCACCGCAAAAAAACTGGCCCAAGAAGTCGTCGCATTGATGGCGGGAAATGATAAAGTTGATGTCGCCTTATGCCCTCCTTTCACCTACCTTCAAACCGTAGGCGAAGTGGTAAAAGGAACTCAAATATCATTGGGCGCCCAAAATTGTTACCACGAAAAAGAAGGTGCCTTCACTGGCGAAATCAGCCCCGCAATGCTCCTCGACATTGGCTGTAAGTATGTAATCCTTGGCCATAGCGAACGCAGACACAAAATGGGTGAATGCGATATCGCAGTCAATAAAAAAGTGCACGCAGCCCTTAACGCAGGCTTGCATGTTATCCTTTGCATGGGCGAAACACTCGATGAACGCCAAGCTAATAAAACCAATGAAATCCTCAAGAATCAACTCGATGGCAGCCTTGCTGGTGTTAGTGCCACCTGTTTTAAATCATTGGTTTTGGCCTATGAACCCGTTTGGGCCATTGGTACAGGCCATAACGCAACGCCTCAACAAGCCCAAGATGCCCATGCGTTTATTCGAAGCTGGGTTGCAAAGCACCATGGTGCAGAAACTGCAGCGAAGATAGTGATCCAATATGGTGGTAGCGTAAAACCTGATAACGCAGCAAGCCTTCTGACCCAACCCGATGTGGATGGTGGTTTGATAGGTGGCGCCAGCCTTAAAGCTGATCAGTTTTTAGGCATCATTCGCGCAGGCATGTAAATCTATTTTAATCAGAAGCTTCTCGCAGAGTGCACAACCTCTGCGAGTTAAAGCGGATCAGTTTTTAGGCATCATTCGCGCAGGTATGTAAATCTATTTTGATATTGTCTTGATCGCAAGCCTTGCAGCGTCAACTACCTCGCCTCGTTTATCGTTTTGCGCCTTCTTCAAAGCGTCCAATGAAACTTTTGCATCGGGTCCAATTTCCCCCAATGCCTCTGCAGCCATCAGCCTAACCTGATACGCAGGGTCTTCCAAGGCATCGATCAGTTTTTCGACCGCAGGCTTCGCAAGGCTTTTCATCTTACCCAACGCCAAAGCAGCTTCCCATCGGATTGAAATGTCTGAATCATTAAGCGCATTAATAAGAGCCGGTATTGCTTTTTCTGCTTTGGGCCCCATCTGTGCCAATGCGGTAACCGAACGAAACCTGACTTGAACATTTAAATCAGTAAGCCCCTTCATCAAAGATGGCACCGCAGGATCACCTGCATGAAACAAAGCACTTGTTGCAATCTGCCCTACATTTGCATCTTTGTCTCGTGATGCGATCTGAAGTAATTCCAACGCCTTTGCATCATGAATACCAAGCTGGCCAATCAAAGCAACAACCTCTGCGCGAATTCCCGCATCTTCGTTACCTGCAAGTTTTTCCAAAACAGGAACAAGCAACGGCGCCAACCCCTTCGGGTCTTTGGTGATTTCCAACAACGCCTCTGCAGCCTTGATGCGAATTAATGCAACAGAATCAGAGAGCATGGTTTTCAAATCGGACTCCGCAGGTTTTGCATCCGCGCCCATCATTGCAAGTGCATTGATCACCCCTACCCGAACATGCTCATCTTCATCCTGCATGCATTTCAACAACACCGGGAGAGCGGTTTTCGCATCTTTCGAAATCCTGTAAATCGCTTGGGCTGCATGCCCCCGCACCTTCACATCCGCATCAATAAGACTGCCCTTTAGCGCAGTAATTGCAGTTTTTGCAGGCTCGCCTATCATTCCCAATGTCATTGCAGAACCCATGCGAGTCATGCGATCTTCCGCATACAAACCCTGCGTCACATCCCCCACCACATCTTTGCCAAAATGCGCCAGCGCTGCCGCTGCACTTGTTCGCACCACAGGATCTGGATCTCGCAGCATTGCCATTAATGGCTTAACCGCAGCTTTGGCTTTTTTTAATGCAAGCTCTGCAGCAGCTTGAACCCGCAACTTATTATTCTCATCTGCAAGCTGCTTGGTAAGCCTTGCAACTTCAACCGGATCAGGTTCAGGAGGTGGGGGCGCCTGCGCAGTTGCCATCTTGTTCATCAAATCTCCAAAGGGGAAAAGGAACTTGGCATTGCTACCCGCAGCGGCAGCAGCAGCAAACATGGGAGTAAAAGGCGTGGCTGTTTCCTGAGTTGGAACATAGACATCATTATTTGAACTTAAGGGCGTGGTACAATAACCCAAGCAACCCCAGTATTGGTTATTGGATCGCAAAGGCCCGTTGCAATAACCCAGGCAGCCCCAGTATTGATTCGAACTAATCGGAGGCTTGGTAACGCCCTTAACCGCTGGAATAACCACATCCCGCTGGCCATTGACATTCTGCTGCGCAAATATCAACCCGACACCAGCAGCACCTAAAACACCCAGCTTCATAAATTTCGTAAACATAAAAAGCACCGTTTCATCAGGGACAAGAATGTCATTAAACAAAATTATTATACCAAAGCAGAAAGGGACTGCATCTGATTGTTTGGTCGCAACTACTAGTTCTTTTCTTTCAACAGATCCTCAGGCAACTTCGTAACATCATCCTTCTTCAACTCTTGAAGGATGGCTTGAAGCTCCTTCACCTTGTCAGGCATTTTCTCTGCAAGGTTGCTGGTTTCATAAGGATCTTTTTCCAAATGATAAAGCTCTGCTTTTGCCTTGCCCTTGTACTCAATCAATTTCCAACCAGCACGATTAACAACCGAGCCACTTGGATGTGGGATATAAATATTCCTCGGCTCAGGTTTTTGCAATTTACCCGTGATCACAGGCCAGATATCAAGACCATCCTGCTTGAAATCAACTGGGCGGTTCCAACCCGCAAGGTTTGTCAAGGTAGGCATCCAATCGCAAGCATGCAAAGGCGCACTAACCTTGCGAGGCTCTAAGGTGCCCGGCCAATTTGCAAACGCGCACACCCGAATTCCCCCCTCATACAAAGTATTCTTCTGCCCACGCAAAGGCAGATTGCTACTGAGCGCAGGAGTGGGTGGCACCTTGCTAACATAGGCATTACCGCCGGAATGAAGGCCACCATTATCTGATGTAAAAACG
>QWPF01000133.1 GCA_003671255.1 Planctomycetota bacterium
CTCCGGTGCTCCACTTAAGATTGGGATCCCATAGTTTGGCAGCCGCCTCAGCTTCAACATAGGGCAACGCAATAGGTGTCCAAGAGCGGAACTTTGCATCTGTGCCCACAGTAACCCGGCTGGCGGGAAAGGTGCTTTCGTAAGTATTTGCATAATTATGAAGAGCCAATCCCAATTGTTTAAGATTGTTTGTGCAACTCATTCTTGCTGCAGCTTCCCGCACCTTTTGCACTGCGGGCAAAAGCAAACCAATTAAAATTGCAATGATGGCTATCACCACCAACAACTCAATAAGAGTAAACCCTTTTTTGCCAGAACAGATTTTCATAACAATCCCTCCTTAAAAAATATATGAGTAAAACATTTAAATAAACTAACATGCAAATAAGTAATTTTCGTGAACAGGAGATGAATAAACTATTAAGATTTGATGAAAACAACCCTTTTCGCTGAAAGTAAAAAGGGTTGTTTTAAGTAGTATGCTTACTGCAGAAAATTATTAAAAATCGCTGCCTGCAATATCCCCCGCATTTGCTGTAACAAGAGCTGCAAGAGTAGCGGCTGTCAATTGTTCACTTACAAATCGTACACTTCCATCCGCCATGGTGACATTGATTCCACCCGTATGAAAGCTGAAAAGTTCGCTATCACTGGTACAATTCATGATGCAAGTTCCGCCGGCTGTCCATTTTACGCCCTTGATACCAGGAACAACCCCATCGATACTGCAACCTGCATCAGGATCAGCCCAACCAAATCCATCTTCAGTATTTACACCGGTGTTTCCAAAGCCCTTTTGAAAAACAGTGGGCCTGCCTGCATCCTCGGCAAGAAGTATGGTGTTGGAAAGGCCATCCGTGATTCCAAGAATAGGCATTGGGTTAACTTTTTGGAGGGCGCCGGGAGCTTCAGCCCCCGCTGCAGTTCCTGCAATAGGAAAATTCGGTACGCCATTGGCTGTATAAAATCTGCGCCTAATTGCATTAACAGAACCATAATCTCCATACCCCAATGTGACCCCAGCCAAACTTGGTTCCGTCAATGTTGGGGCCGTTCCTGTAGGAACCAACCTATTGCCAGGAGTTGAGGGGCAAGAAAATAATTTAAAGTTAGTCTTAGATAACGTCATGTTGTTTCCAGCACTCCACTTGATCGAATAATCCCACTGTTTAGCAGTCGCCTCAGCTTCAACAAAGGGAAGTGCAAGTGGAGTCCAAGAGCGGAACTTTGCATCCCCACCAACAGTAACCCGGCTGGCTGGAAACATGTTGTTGTTAGAGTTTGCATAATTGTGCAATGCAAGACCCAGTTGTTTGAGATTATTTTGACAGCTCATGCGATCTGCAGCAGACCGCACCTTTTGCACTGCAGGCAAAAGCAAACCAATTAAAATAGCAATGATGGCAATCACCACCAACAATTCAATAAGAGTAAAACCTTTCTTAAGAACTAATTTCATTTGAACCTCCAAAAGAGAATGTAAAAATACAATGCAACTTAAGGAGTATCTTAAAAAATACTACAAGTGGATTCACTACAGGAAACAATGAAGTTTTTATGAAATAAAGCTGGGGTTTGTGATACACAAAAAGTGAGGTCAGATTAAGTTACAAAAGAAATACGCCCAAATATCGACATGGGCGCTTCTTTAATTCAACTTAATGGCTTACCGAATACCAATCATTTTGCCTGCAAAGAAGCAACTCCATTACCCTTCCATCCTTTTTTCCACTGCTCGGTAAGTTTGGCGACAAGATCTGCATTTTTCGGATCATTGGCAATGTTCGTGTTTTCTTGGGGGTCGTTTTGATGATCGTAAAGTTCCACTGCTTCGAGTTTAGAGGGGTTATCACGATTGACCCAACGGGTGAAACGATATTGTTCGGTACGCATGGAATAACCCATGACTTTTGCACCCCGTGGATATTGGCTGAAAGAAGCGTTCTTCACCGAAACAGTTGGATCTTTAAGAACCGGAACTAAGCTCGTGCCTTCCAAATGCTTGGGCAGTTGCAAGCCACACAACTCTGCAAGAGTAGGATAAATATCCACAAATTCCACCAGAGAATTGGTGCTTTTCCCTGCAGTCTTCATGCCTGGAGCAGCGATTAACAAAGGTGCATTAGTATCATTTTCCACATTGCTATGTTTGCACCATGCGCCATGCTCGCCCAATTTCCAACCATGATCGCCCCAAAGAACGATGATGGTTTTATCGGTAAGCTTCAAGCGATCAAGTTCATCAAGCACTTTCCCTAGCTGGGCATCCATATAGCTAATAGATGCGTAATACCCATGCTTAAGCTTTCGTGCAAGTTCATCGGGAATGGGGCCATTCGGAATGCCCGCATAAGCACTAAGTTCGCCACCCGAGGAAAAAGCATAATCCGGTGCACCTTTTGGTTTGAAAGGATTAGGTGCAAGATCAATCTTCGCAGGGTCGTATAAGTCCCAATACTTTTTCGGTGCAACAAAGGGAAGGTGGGGCTTGATGAAACCAACACCTAACCAGAAGGGTTCTTTTTTCGCAGCACTACTTTGCAGGGCTTTGACTGCCATCTCTGCTAAAGCTCCATCATGAAATTTATTGTCTGGAACATCAGCGGATTCAAAAGCAGCGCCCTTGGCTTTTTTATTGGCCTTCACGCCCTTGGCATCAGCACCGGGCCGGCTAGCTGGCAATGCATAAACTTCAATTTCTTTTTTGGGGTTGGTCCATGGCACCGACCAAGATTGCGGATCATTAAGCGAGCCATGATAAAGCTTGCCCATCCCCTGAACAAAATAACCGTTGTTTTTAAAAAGCTGAGGCAGGGTGACAACATCAGGCAAAGCCTTGCGGAAGTGAGTTTCCAAATCCCAAACCTTGGTAGTATCTGGGCGGGTACCCGTAAGCAGACTAGAGCGTGAAGGCGAGCAAACAGCCTGCTGGCAATAAGCCCGATTAAAGGTCACACCCATCTTGGCAATGCGCTCTAAATTAGGGGAGTGAATGTACTTTTTCCCAAAAACACTGGCTTCGGTACGCAGATCATCAACAGCAATAAAAAGCACATTCATGCGTTCTTTTTCAACGGCATGAAGGGCACGGTTATCAACCATCAACGCAATGAAAGCAAAGCAGGTAAAAATCAAAAAGCGCATCATCATAAAGTCCTTAAATATTATTGTTCCGATAACTCTACAGACTCTGCTTAAAACCATCCACTCTGCTGTTTTTATCTTCCAAAGACACACCTTCTTTTTTAGGAGAAAGCTTCAGTCCGGAGTGTTTGGAAATAAATTCTAGCAAAGCTTGCGTTGTTGGATCAGTTTCACTCATCATAAGCTTGAACATGATGCTTACATGATTACGATCCTTGATCTCTATACATTCCGCTTCGACTTTTTTACTTTTCAAAGCATCACACAAGTCGTGCGACATTTTTCCACATCCAGGAAAATCTTTTTCAGCATAAAGAATAATAAAGGGGGGCTCCTTGCCCGAGATGTGTTTTATGGGTGAAGCACTTTCCATAGCCTCTTTCCCCTTACCAACCACTCTTTCGTTGCGCCAAAACTCGAAGGTATAAATACCACTCATGGGCATTGCGCCCTTGATGTTTTTAAGCGTCAGGTTTTGAGCTTTAAGAAATTCTTCATTGGTTGCAAGCAAGGCGGTAAGATGCCCCCCAGCAGATTGCCCAGAAATAAAAATCTGATCCGCGCGCCCGCCATACTTCGCTATATTTTTATGAGTCCAAGCAAATGCCCTTGCAACATCTTCAATATGCCCTGGGTGCTGAACTTGGGGCGACAACCGATAACTAATGACCACGACCCCTACACCGTTTTTTGCAAACACCTGGCCAACCATGCCGTATTGCCAGCGATCACCGGAAGTCCACCCGCCGCCATGAATGAAGAAAAGGACCGGGTAATTCTTATGCCCTTTAGGCAAATAAAGATCGAGCTTATGCTTTTTCGGGTCAGCATCTTTGTCATCGAAATAAGAGATATTCTTAAAGGCCTCGACTTCGAAACTGCCACCTGTTTTCGGTTTTGCATCTTTATCTTGGGCCAAAACGAAGTTCGAATCGAATGCCCAAATAAGCACTAAAACAGTTAAAATAGTTTTAAAATCAAACATGATAACACTCGTTAAAACAAAGGAAAAAGATTTGGATAACTATTAAGGCTGAGCTAAGGAACATCGCTGGTTCTAACCATATCGAACACTGATTTTAAAGCAAAGTATCGGAATTACTCTAAAAGAATTCTACTCACACCTTTATTTATAGTCAAAGTTTGACAAATAAGCTAGTAAATCAAATCAGCATGCAGCCAACAACAAAAAGTGTACCAGAAAGAATGATGGATGCAGGCAGAGTGAACACCCAAGCCAGCAAGATTTTCCGGCAGGTTACAAATTGAACCCCGGATTTATTCGCAGCCATCGTTCCTGCTATTCCACTCGATAGCACATGAGTAGTGCTGACAGGCATATGAAAAAAGACAGCGCCCAGGATAGTTGCAGCAGTAATAGTTTCTGCGACAGCACCCTGCCCAAAAGTAAGATGTGTTTTTCCGATTTTTTCTGCAACTGTAATCACAATGCGTTTATACCCGATGGTGGTTCCCACCCCGAGTGATAACGCCACGCCTATTACAACCCATAGGGGAACAAATTCGATCGAAGATTTAATGACATCAATTTGAGGATGAAGAGTCTTTTTAATATCTGGGGTGGTTTTTTCGAGTTTATTTAAAGCTACAACTAGGGCATAAATTTCTTTGCGCACCTCCCATCTTTTATCCTCAGAAACTTCTGCTAGCGAAGTCTTGCCTTCCAAATTTTCGATCACCCAGTCTGCCTGCTTAAGAATTACAGCATCCGTGATATTCGCCTGCGCTAAAACTTGTTTCACATTTAAAACAGCTTCCCTGCAAGCTTTCGCCTTATGCTGATCATGTATATCCATCGCATAATAAACAGGCATAAAACCTATAAGCACCAGAAGAATTAGCCCCATTCCTTTTTGCCCATCATTTGAGCCATGCGCAAAACTCACTCCGCCACAAGTAATGATTAATATTCCGCGAATCCAAGAAGGAGGAGGGTTATTATCAACAGGAGGCGTATAAAGCCTTTCATCCCGAATCACCAATTTCATTGCAAGCAATCCGATTGCAGCTAAAACAAATCCCAATAATGGCGATATCACCAACGCCATCATTACTGTTGCCACCTGCCCCCAATTTAAACCCGATAAACCATCACCATTCATCCAACTGTTAACAATACCAACCCCTAAAATAGAACCAATAAGAGTGTGAGAAGTACTTACAGGCAACCCAATAAACCAAGTGCCTAAGTTCCAGATGATGCCCCCGATTAAAAGAGATAGCACCATCACCAAAGCCTTACCGCCGCCCGCATCAATCAGGAGATCCACAGGTAGCAAATTGACAATACTAAATGCAACCGAGGTACCTCCCACCATGACTCCCAAAAAATTAAGGAAGCCCGAATATATCACTGCAGGAGTCGCAGGCAACGATTTCGTATAGATGACTGTGGTAACTGCATTGGCAGTGTCATGAAACCCATTAATGAATTCAAACCCAAATGCAATCGCAAGTGCGAACAGGAAAAAGAGCAAAGTTATAAAGGGTAAACTTGATGCCGAGGTTAATAAATCCACGACCGCTCTCCTTTAATCAATAGATATTGAATAACTTAGAGCATATACACAGATTTGACACTTGCATTGACATAAATCGAAGTTTAAACCAAATATCATCAACTCTTCCTAGCTATGGCGAAAAGTTTTCTAAAAACTAGGATTTGCTGGCTATTATGCCGATCTTACCTTATAGTAATTGTTCCTACCTGAACAAATGAGAATTTGCCATGCTTACCATTTGGGATCACGATAACCGCTATAGAAGAAGAGACTTCCTAAAAATAGGGGGCTTTGGCTTAGCAGGCTTGGCTTCTGGAAGCATAGCAAAAGCAGATGAAAAAGCTGTTCTTACGAACAAATCAGTGGTATTTCTATTCCTGCATGGTGGCCCCAGTCAGGTAGAAACCTTCGATCCAAAGCCTAATGCCCCGAAGGAAATCCGTGGCCCACTAGGAACGGTTCAAACCAACATCCCCGGAGTGCTTTTCGGTTCGCCATTCCCGAAGCTGGCAAAGCATGCAGATAAATTAACCATTGTTCGCTCTTATGTTCCGGGCGATGCCAGCCACGATATCAAACCCATCGTTTGCAAAACCACCTCGGGGGCAAATCTTGGAAGTTTATATTCCGCAGTTGCGGGAATATCTCATCCGCAAAAAGCCATCCCACGAAACGCTCTGCTATTCCCTAGAGCGGTCGACCCTGCTGCGCAAGCGGGCGTAATGCAATTTGGCAAGTTCGATGCCACCGGGCCTTTTGCTCCATCGCTTGCCCCGGTTCAGCCAGGCGCAGGCAATGGCCTCATGCAGGATCTTAAAATCAAACTGCCCCGCGAAAGGTTGGACGACCGGCTTGCATTGCTTCAAAGCTTAGACAAAGTGCGCTGGGCCATCGAAGATACTCTGCGTGCAGAAACTTCGGATAAGTCACGCGAAATGGCTTTACTAGCACTTATGGGCGGCCTAGCAGATGCCCTCGATCTTTCCAAGGAAGACCCTAAAACTATTGCCCTGTATGATACAGCCTCGCTAATTCAGGTTGATGCCATCAGTAAGAAATGGAACAACCACAAAAACTACGCAGACAACGCCAGAACTCTGGGCAAACTACTTTGCCTTTCCCGCAGAATGTGCGAACGAGGCGCAGGTTTCGTTACCGTCACCACCAACTTCGTCTGGGATATGCATGCAGATTCCAACAACGCCACCATTGATGAAGGCATGGGCTATATGGCGCCGCCTTTAGATCACGCTATCAGTGCGTTTCTTGAAGATGTAAAAAGTCGTGGGTTGGAAGATAAAATCATGTTGGTGGTATGTGGCGAAATGGGCCGCACTCCAAAAATCAATGGCAAGGGTGGTCGTGATCACTGGGGCAATCTTGGGCCGCTTCTTCTTGCAGGAGGTGGGTACCCCATGGGTCAAGTGATTGGGCAATCCAAAGCCGATGCTTCATCCCCCTCTTCCGATCCCGTTACCCAAGGGATGCTAGTGAGTACCGTCCTACAAACTCTGATCGATTATCCAAAGCTAAGGCTTTCGCCCGAAGTTGCACGCGAAGTATTAAACGCAGGCAGCCACAAGAACATCTTCAGTTAAAACCGTTGCAATCCTCTGCTTCATTACTAAAAGAATACCTTTAAGTATTGGAATTTGAGGCTCTAATGCACTAAAATTAGTTTAAGAACTAACCGTGTCAGGTAAACCTGCCTCATCAAGTGTAAAAGGGTACATCATGTTGTTTAAAAATATATCCTCATTGGCCATGCTTGTTTTAGTTACCACTATTGTGCACGGTGCAGACAAGCTTAAATACAACAAAGATATTCGGCCCATTCTTTCTGAAAACTGTTTTGCCTGCCATGGGCCCGATAGCGCAGCCCGCAAAGCCGACCTGCGATTAGACAAGCGCGAAGATGCCATCAAGTTTGGCGCCATCGTTGCAGGCAGCATAGAAAAAAGCCCTATCATCGAGAGAATTTACAGCACCGAAAAAGACAAAGTGATGCCCCCTCCCAAGGCACACAAAGTGCTTACCTCTGTTCAAAAAGAAAAGCTCAAGCAATGGGTGCTTGAAGGTGCGGAATACGAACTCCATTGGTCTTTCATCGCTGCAAAAAAACCTACCCTGCCCCAAATCAAAAACGAAGCATGGGCGAAGAATCCCATCGATCGATTCATCCTTGCTGAACTTGAAAAGAAAGGCCTAACCCCTGCCCCAGAAGCAGATAGGCGAACCCTTGCGAGAAGATTAAGTCTAGACCTTAACGGCATCCCGCCCGAACCCGCAGTTGTTGAAGCGTTTGTTGCAGATACCCGACCCGATGCCTACGAAAAACTGGTGGATCAGTTCCTTCAATCTTCTTCGTGGGGCGAACATCGGGGTAGAATTTGGCTCGATGCTGCCCG
>QWPF01000134.1 GCA_003671255.1 Planctomycetota bacterium
AACAGCCTATTTTGGTTAACTCCAATTGCCTACCGTTTTGCTTGTGTTGTTTTTTGTGTCACTTTAAGCAATTTCTTTAATATATCAGCAAGAATTGAAGTAGGTTCGACCCCTACTCGGGGCATTTCATTTTTTTTGTTCTCTATTCCTCTCAACTCACTCTCACTTTAAACCACCTCTGGTTAAAACTCTATAATCCCCCTGTTATTTTTTTGTGTGGGTAACCTCTTTTTGCGGGTTACAAGCATCTTACCCATACCGTCTGAAAAGCATCCAAAAATCAAAATGTTCGAGTAATCTTGATTAGCGATTGAGTTTCTTTAATTGCTGTAAGTGTCTGGACGATACGACAGAACTGTTGCATTAGTAAATGATTGCTTTAAAATGTTATTTATATTAGGAGCGTTTTTAAAGTGTAACATAGGGCATATTTAAGTTTTTATTATGAAAATACATTTGTCATTTTTATTGTGTTATCGTTGGTTGCTCGCTTCTGTTTTATTAACAGCAATAATTCAATCCGCATTCGCAGTAGATCCAATTAAAGAAGACCCAAAATTCAAAGCAATTGCCGAACGGTTTCAAACCGATTTTGGTGCAACCATAAAACTGGCTCAAAGCAAAGATGATGTGGTGGCAACAAATTATGAAATCCGCATTCTTGAACCTGCACAAATCGAAAATGCTATTAAAGTTCTCACTTGGCTGGAAACTGAGTACAAAAGGTTTCCGGCAGGATTCTTTAAAAAGCATGGATCGAAGAATCTCGTATTGGCGAATGCTTATGTTTCTAAAACATGGAAAGGGCCGGGGGTTCCTTATTTGCCAACTACCATTGCGGAAAAACGAACCAATTCAATTTTGGTTACGGTGCCAAGTACTTTCACCCCATCTTCCGAGTTCCTTGCTAAGAGTAGTATTTATCATACGGTGATTACCTATTTGCTTGATGATTTAAAATTGCCTGATTCCCCTTTAGCGCTCGCGAAATGGAAAGCCTTAGAGTCGAAGGATTTGGAAAATGAAAGTGAATCTGCGAAAAGGCTTTTGAAAAGTAGCAATTCGCGAGAAGGGCTTTTCAAGATTTTATGGGATCCTTTTGAATTAAGGGAGATGATAGAACTTGCAAAAAGCGATCCTCTACTAAAGCAAAGAATAAAAATCGTTCAAGCATTTTTGAGCACACTCGATCCACAATTCAACCAAGCATTTTGGGAGAACCTCGAGACGATCCCAGAGTCGCAGCGAACCATATCGCTAAACAACCCTGAAGATATTAAAAATATTGAGCAAATCAAAAGTGATAAGGCAATACAAAGCGATCTTAGTTTTATTGAGAAGAAATGGTCGCTCAAGGTTGTTTGGAAACCGGGTTCTGAAGTTCCACCTATGCCTGCCAAAGTGAGACTGGAATATTCTTACCATACCGATAAAAAGTTGCAATCGTTCAAGGATTTTGTGCATTTACTCCGAGAGGAATTGGAACTTTATCCAGATGAGATTGTTTCGAAATTGAATGTAAAGAACATTTACATTCTTGATGATTTTGTTTTTCGCAATGTAAAAGTTGCGGGCCAGAGTTTCAGTTGGCTTCCCCAGGTTTCATTCGCTTACGCAATTAGTAGTTTCGACCCGATGAAAAGTAGTTCCAAGGATTTTTATCGAAGAACCATTCATCATGAGATTTTTCATCTTATGGATTCGAAATTTTCTGTGAAAGGTGGGCCGATTCATGGAACCAATTGGACTGACCTTAATGAAAAGGGGTTTAGGTTTAAATTGGATTATAGTCCTGCTGATCAGCCTTTTTTCACCAAAGATAATGCAGGCAGGCTGGGCTTTGCTGAACCTTATGGAATGAATGTAGCCACCGATGATCGGGCAACACTTTACGGCCGCCTAATGGCGGAAGATAAGCTATTTTTCGAGAGGTTAAAAACAGATAAAATTCTCAAAGCTAAAACGGACAGGATCTTAGAGTTTTTTCAGTTTATCAAGCGAGACTTGGGAATAAAGTCAACCAATCCTTTCTTTATAAAAATCGAAGGTATGTTCCCTGTTAAAAAAGAAAGCTAGTGAAGTTTTGATCAAGCAATTTATTGTTGTGATGGTTTTTTTGTTCGGGGTGCAATTTCTCGGGGCTGTTGAGGTTGCTAAACGCCCTAACATTCTATTTATCTTTTCAGATGATCAATCCTATAAGACTGTCGGTTGTTATCCGGAATCATTTTCGTGGGTGAGGACGCCTAATATAGATCGTCTGGCATCTGAAGGTGTGAGATTTCATTCTGCATATTTTGGTTCGTGGTGTATGCCTTCGCGGGCGAGTTTTTTAACAGGAAGGCACCCGCACGGTATTGAGAGTATGCGCATGGAAGGTAAATATCCTGCCAGTGCTTATGATCCTGAGAAGACTCCTTTTTGGCCTGCGGTATTTCGTAAGCAGGGTTACTACACAGGGCAGATTGGAAAATGGCACACGGGTGTGGATTCTGGTTGGGGTCGCGATTGGGATCATCAGATTGTTTGGAATCGCCCGTTGTATCCTGAAAATGCTGGGGCTTACTACGAAAAGCAAAAGTTGGTAATCAATGGAAAGGAACAATGGGCTGAAGGTTACCCTGCAGATAATTACACACAATGGGCACGGGAGTTCATCGAGGGGAAATCCCGAGATAAAGATAAACCCTGGTTTCTTTGGCTTTGCTATGGGAGCATTCATGGCCCATCGAAACCCGCTGCACGGCATAAGGGAATGTATGCTTCTGCGGAGGTACCCGTCCCCAAAGATATTTTTGGCCCCCGGCCTGGAAAACCCGATTACTTGAATCGTACCCAAGCTTGGTTGAAGAATGATAAGGGCGTTGCGGTGGCTGGAAAAAGTGGCGAAGCATTTGGCGATGAAAGTGGTAAAAAAGAGCAGACCCATGCAGACTTTGTGCGTCAGATGAACGAGTGCGTTCCCGCAGTGGATGAAGGGGTTGGCAAGTTGTTAAAGTCGCTTAAGGACTCTGGTCAGTTGGATAACACATTGGTTATTTATGCTTCAGATCAAGGTTTTGGCATGGGGGAGCATGGCTTTCGGACCAAGCTTGGCCCTTACGATGCGACTTATCGTTCGCCCTTAATTATTTCCATGCCAGGCATAACCCCCAAGGGTAAAGTTTGTAATCAGCCCGTTAACGCTCCGGATATGGTTGCAACTATTGCATCGCTGGCAAATATTAAACTACCTTGGGATACGCATGGCAGGGATCTTGTAGGATTGCTGAAAAATCCGGAGGCGAAGTCTGTGCAGCCTTGCTTGTATCAGCATACCGGTTACAGTTTTGGTTCTGATGTTGCAAAGGTTTTGCGCGAAAACCCTAGCAAGGCGGAGCATAGTAATGTGCCTTGGTATAATTCTTTAGTTTACGATGGATGGAAGTTTATTCATTATTTGAAACCCGGTTTAGGGGATGAGTTATATGATTTAAAAACTGATCCTGAAGAATTGGTAAATAAGATTGCTGATCCAATGGCACGACAAAGGTTGCTTGAATTGAGTGCACTGATGAATGCTGAGTTAAATCGCTGTAAGGCCCCCGATGCTTTACGGGTGCTTCAAAAGTAGTTGCTATTTTTGCCTTATATATCGATTATTGGGGCAAAGGTTTTGACTAGATTGTTGCCCTAGCTTTATTAGATAGTTTTCAAATCACGAGCCTTGGTAAAGTTCGCGATGGCAGTTTCGGTTTTACCCAATGACTTCAAGACAATACCACGGTTGTAATATGTAGAAGCTATAATGGGGTTTAATTCTATTGCGTTGGTGTGATATCCAAATGCTTTGAAATGTTTTTGCTGATTTAAGTGCGCAAGGTTCTAATGGCGACGCGCGGGTGATTGAATACATGTTATAACCTTGGTGTACGGTTTTCCTTCTTTAGTGTTTTTTTTCAAAAATAAAGAAGGCGTTTTTGTTTGCGACCACGCCCCGCCTTGCTGCTAAGACAAAACAACATTCGGATTTGCAAAAGCAGCACGAAAGAGTAATTTATAAGTTCTTGCAGTTAAGCACTTGTTGATGATACTTTGTAGCGATATTATCAAACGCCAAGTGTTTTTACTTTCACTGGGCAAGGATATTGGTAAGACGCAAGAGGAGTTTCAACATGAACCAAAGATTAAAGATAGGGATGATTGGGGCAGCATTAATAATGCTTTGCTTCAGCTTATTTGCCCTTCCCTCCTTGGCACAGACCAACCACTTGCAACTCATGGTGACAGAAGAGGGTGGAAAGGCAACGAGTTTAAAGGATCTTTCCGCCGGTAAAGAATTGATGGTAGTGCTGATTCTGGGTGCTGACTGCCCCTTGTCAAAAAAGGCGTTAACCGAGGCTGCTGAGGATATTTTGAAGGCCAGTTCAGATGGGCGGGTAGGCATTTTGGGTTTGCTGGTTGCACGGGATGATGATGAGGATATCAAGCGCCTTAAAAAAGAATTCAATGTAACCTTTCCGCTCTATTTGGATCGGGATAACTCGGTAGCTGCAAAAATGGGCGTGAAGGTTGTTCCAACTGCAATATTGTTAAACAAGGATGGCGAAATTCTTTATCAAGGTCGGATCAACGACCGGGTGGAGCAATTGGGAAAGCGTTCCTCTGCACGCCGCCACGATTTGTTTGAGTCGTTAAAGGATGTACTTCAAGGAAATCCGGTTCGAGTGGCTAAAACCGAGGCGGTAGGCTGCCCGGTGGAAATACGCAGGCCAAAGCCTGATGCCAACAGCAAAGTTGAATACTACCGCGACATCCAGCCATTTCTTTACAAGCATTGCGTGGTGTGTCATCAGGATAAAAGTGTGGCACCCTTTTCGCTGGCCACTTATGAAGATGCAACACTCTGGATGGAGACAGCCATCGGCCTAATCGAGAAGAAAACAATGCCCCCAGGTCAGGCAGAATCGGACTTTGCAATGGAAAACCTTATCCCAAATCCTACACCCATGCAGATAGATATGCTTCGTAAATGGGTGGCTGATGGCATGCTCCGGGGGCCACTTCCAGCCAAACCCCTTGATCTACCTTCCCCCGATCCAGAGGCAGGGGAACTGGGCAAGCCGGATATGGTTCTCAAACAATCCGGACCGATGACGCTGGCACCGATAGGTGATGATGTGTACCGTTTTTTGGTATTCAAATTGAACCTAAAGGAGGAATTGAAAATTCGGTCGATACGACTTGTCCCTAGTAACATAAAAGTGGTGCACCATGCCTTGATGTTTTTCGGAGATTCCGCCAACCTCGCTGAGACCTCTGCTGACAAGAACCTTATTAATTTTGGTTTATTTCCAGGTGATAAAGGGCCTGGTTATGGCCAGGGGCCAATGCTGGCAAAATACTTGAAGCTTGATAACAAATCCACTCGCTATTCATTTGAAATGATTGGAGGCTATGCACCAGGCAGCGGTTCTTACAGGGCTCCCAAAGGATTCTGCTGGACCATTCCCCCAAACTCTGACTTGCTGGTGCAAATGCACTATCACCGTACTGGTAAAGTGGAGACAGACCTTTCAACAATAGAGCTGCACTTTGCCAAGGGGGATATTAATCCGACCATGGAGTACCGTGCCTCCAATATAAATGACGAGGCTTTTCTGGTCATGCCTCCGAATGAACGCAAGCATACTAGTTTTGATTGGCCGGTAGAGGAAGACTGCCAGATAGTAAGTATTTCACCGCATGGTCATTATACTACCCTTTCACAAACACTCACGCTGAAGCGCCCCGATGGTACACGCCAGACATTAGTTCATGTGCCTGTCTATGACTTTAATTGGCAAAAGTTGTACACATTTCGCGAGCCTGTACCCGTTCCTAAAGGCAGCAAGATCAATGTTTCATCTTTTATGGACAACACCAGCGGTAACCCACACAACCCGAACAAGCCACCAAAGGCTATTTTCATGGGCGAAAAAACCACAGATGAAATGGTTTTTCCATTCATAGCACTGACTGTCCACAAAGACTCCCAATGGAATCTGAAAAGGGCTTTACATAGTGGTTACAGGAATGGCAGCGTCGTCGATTTATTGCGTCATGGATTTGGTTTTGAAAGCCCTAGCGACCAAACTACCCCAGAGAAAATGAAAAAGTAAATCAACCATGAACGAAAAAACAAGCAATATTATAGTCCCTTGGGCCTTGGGTAATGGAATGCCCGAAGAGCCTGCAACCTTTAAACTTGCGGATTTATTTGCGGCCAAGAATGAAATCTTTATTGGCCGCAGTCCGGAAAACGATATCTGGTTAAATCACCCTGCAGTATCCAGAATTCATGTGTCTCTGCGCCAAAAACCCGATGGTAGCCTGTTGGTAAGAGACTTGGAAAGCACCCATGGTGTGATAATAAATGATACCCCCGTGGATGGTGAAGCCGTCTGGAACCCCGAAACAACTCTTAATCTGGGTCCTAAATCATTATGGTTGGGTAAAGACAATGTTATTACTGTGACTAGGCGCGGATCGCCAAACCTAGAAGCAAAAGACCTGACGGTAATTGTTCCAAATCGTAAAAAGCCGATTTTGGATCATGTATCCTTTACTTTTAAACCTGGCCAATTCGTATGTGTACTAGGCCCAAGCGGGGCGGGAAAGACAACACTCGTGCGATGCATGCAAGGCCTCCAGTTCACGAGCGGGGGAAGTTTGCTTTTTGGTGGGCATCCAATTTTATCGAATCCAACTATTTTGAACGGGCTTGTTGGTTATGCACCCCAAAAAATGTCGCTCCACGAAACCTTGACAGTGCGTCAGGTTGTATGGTTTGCCGCAAAACTCCGCCTACCCTCGGACACAACTCCTGCCGAAATCGAAAATCATGTGGATACTGCCCTGAAGTCTATGGGAATAGAGTCTCTGGCTAGTCAAAGGGTGTCCTCGATTTCTGGAGGGGAACTCAAGCGAGTTGAACTGGCTTCGGAACTTGTTGTAGACCCATCTATCCTTCTGGTGGATGAAGCGACCAGCAGTTTGGATCCTGCTTCTGAAGCCCGCGTTATGGATGTTCTTGCCAAAACCGCCGAACAGGGCAAACTGGTTCTGTGTATCACGCATCATCTGGACAACATATACAAGGCCGATACCATCATCATCCTTGCAGATGGAAAAGTGGTTTATCATGGTCCTCCCAGAGGTGCCTGCGCACACTTTGGGGTGGAACACTTGGCCGATGCCTTTGTTCGACTGGAAGACGAGGGTGCCGAAAAGTGGGCTCTTTTGGACTCCCAATCGCCTGTCGAAACCGTCCCTGCAGTTAGGAAACTTCCGCCCAGGCGTAGTATTACGGCAAGGTTTTGGGAAACCATGCGACAAGCCGGCATATTAACCAAGCGGGAATTTGCCGCCACTTTAAGCGACCGCCGTTACCTTTTTTTGGCAATGCTTATGCCTGCACTTTTTGCCTTGATACTGATTGGCTGCCATTGGAATGTTAATTTTTCGTCAACCATTATGCTGACCCGTGACCTCAACGATGATGAGAAAAGCTCATTCAAGGTTTTCTGGCCGGTATTACATGATGCAGCAAAAGGCGATGGCATCGATGAAGAAAGCCTAAATTTTAAGTCTCAACTGGGTTTCATGCTGGGGAAAAAACCTGCAATGCGAAAAAGTTTGGCTAGCGAAGAACTTAACCAGATCTTAAACGGCGCCATTGATGGAACCAAAACTGTATTCCCAGATAAAATCATCAAGAATCCTCTTATTACTTTCAAGTATCTTTCCGTTCAAGTAATGGGCATTTCGTTTATGGGTATGCTGTTGGGGTTAACTTTGATGGTTCGGGATGGAGCCATCTTTCCAAGGGAAAAGGCTGCGGGTTTATCGCCTCTTGCATACCTTGCCTCAAAGATGGCAATTATCATTCTGGCTACCGGATTCCAAACGATTATTTTCGACGGAATTCTTGAATCACTTTTCCATGTCAGGCAAATGGTCAACGGGCTCGAACTAACCCCGACGGAATATCGGGTCACACTGGCGCCGATGATGTTGGTGCATTGGTTTGCAGCTTTGGGTTGCG
>QWPF01000135.1:0-616 GCA_003671255.1 Planctomycetota bacterium
CTCTGCAATGGTGGTGAGTTCATCAGAGAAATCTTGACAGCCGATACCAGCGTATATTCCAACTCGCAGCTTGGTGTTTTTAAGCAAGTTTAAAGCTTCAGCAAAGCTTGCTTCGTTGAATGGGATACCAGGGGTTGGAAGTGGCTGGTTGTTGAACCTTGCAGCTTCGATGAAGAGATTGTAAGGAACCAAAACCCCGACTGGGCCGGGCTCTCCTTCTTTTGCTTTCATGAATGCGGTGCGAATAGCGCAGGGAATTTCATCCACCGTAGCGACGGAGATGACTTCTTTGGTGACAGCTTTCAGAAGTTGCTCCATCGGAAGTTCATGCACCTGAAAGGGCCGGTATTTTTCACCCCGGGCGACATCGCCCACAATGCATACCATGGGAATGCTATCTAAAAGTGCTTCGCCCATTCCTGTAAGGGAGTTGGTAAGGCCTGGCCCAGGCACCACGCTGATCACCCCGGGCTTGCCTGTTGCGCGGGCGTAACCATCTGCCATGGTTGAGGCGGAAAATTCATGCGTCACAAAAAGATAGGGAAGGTCGCGGGATTTCATAGCATCCCAAAGCTCGTTTTCCTGAGCACCGGGAATCCCAAACACGCATTCACAA
>QWPF01000135.1:626-7857 GCA_003671255.1 Planctomycetota bacterium
CTAGGGCTCGTGCGCCCGACATAAGCCCAACTACTTTTCCATCGTGCTTGACGCGGGCTTCAGCAATTGCAGGCAAAAGTGCTGGAACCGCGCCCACTGCAAGGCCTTGCAAGATAGTCCTTCGGGTGAAATTGGTAGCCATCGAAAAGCCCTCTTTGCAAGCGCATTCGCAAGATAAAAACAAGATCCATGTATTAGCATCGACTTAAAAGAGCTCCAGCTTCGAGAAGTTTTAAAATTTGAATCTGTTACGATTTTAACGATTATTCTGGTTGGCTAAATGAGCAAGAATGGGTGCTTTTCTCTTGTGGTTGCTCCATGAACCAACTATGTTGAAAGTTCCAGTTTTAAACAAAATTGAAGCTTCCTTTTATTAGAGTTGGAGAAATGAAATGTTTTATCGATTGATAGGTTTAGCATCGTTGCTTGCAATAATCACCATCCCGCTGATGCACAATGCAAAAGTTCGAGGGCAAGGTGAAGTTGCGGAAAAGAAGTTTGAAGACTTTGATAAAGTGGTAAAGGGTGCAAAAGAATACGAAGGATTGTTTCGCCTTCATCTTAAGGAAGACAAGCTGTACGCAGAAATTCGCCCAGATCAGTTGGAGCGAAATTTCTTGCTGCCCATCGCAATCGCCCGAGGTGCAGGCATGGGTGGTCATACGCTCAATTTTGATAACCAATGGGTGATAGCATTTAAAAGAGTAGGCGATAAAGTTCATTTGGTGAGAAAGAATGTTCGCTTCACCGCCAAGGCTGGATCGCCCACCGCAAAAGCAGTGGAAACCACTTACACAGATTCAACGCTACTTGCACTGCGAATTATTTCCATTAATCCTGGCAGGCAAAGCATTCTCATCAACCTCAACGATATCTTCATGTCGGATTTTGCCCAGCTTGGAATGGGAATGTTCGACCCAAATCGTAGCACCTGGGGCAAGGTCAAGGCTTTTCCCAAAAATATCGAGATTGAAGTTTCTGCAACTTATACAGGCGGGAGAGGACGGGGCTTTCATGATGGGGGTGGCGACAGCGTGATTGACTCGCGTGGTGATACCGTGGTGATCCATTATGGTATTTGTGCGCTTTCAGACTTTGGCTACCAACCCCGCATTGCGGATGACCGAGTTGGACATTTCATCAGCGCAATCAAGGATTTCAGTTCGGAAAACACGGATACCACTTTCGTTCGATATGTGAATCGTTGGAGGTTGGAGAGGGCTGAACCTGCGGACCCAAAGAACCCAGGCAAGCTTTCCCCGCCACGCAAGAAGATCATCTTCTGGATTGAAAAGTCTGTGCCCGATGAATATCGTGCTGCGGTGCGGGAGGGGATTTTAGAGTGGAACAAGGCTTTTGAAAAGATTGGTTTCCGCGATGCGATTGAAGTACGCCAGCAGGAGAACGAAGATTTCGATCCTGAAGATATCAATTACAATACTTTCAGGTGGATAGCAACCGATCAGGGATTTGCAATGGGGCCATCACGGGCCAATCCTTTGACAGGTGAAATTTTAGATGCAGACATCATCTTCGATGCAAGCATGGTTCGATTCTGGAGGCAGGAAGCAAAAGTGTATTCAGGAAACAACGAACCTGCGAGCACCATCATGGAAGCACGCAAAGGTTTGAACTTCCTGCAGACGCCCACCCTACCTGGCTTTTTCCGCGATGGCCTTAACTGGAATAATGCCAACACCACGGATAACCATCGTAAAAGCGCAATCGAACTTGCAGGCCAGCATGGGCTATGCCAATGCAGTTCGCATATGAAACACGAATTAAGCCTTGCTGCACTGGCATCGATGGATCGTAGTTTGCTGAAGCCTGGCGAAAAAATCCCTGAGGAGCTTCTTACCCAAGCCATCAAAGAAGTGACCATGCATGAAGTGGGTCATACTCTGGGCCTTAGGCACAATTTTAAAGCCAGCACCTATTTAAAGAATGATCAACTGCACGATACCACCATCACCAGAAAACAAGGCTTGGTGGGATCGGTCATGGATTACGCACCAACAAACATAGCTCCGAAGGGTAAAAAGCAAGGTGATTACTACACCAACACCTTGGGGGTTTACGATTATTGGGCCATTGAATATGCCTACAAACCCCTTTCAGGTGGTACCGATGGTGAAGTCGAAAAGCTCCGTGAAATTGCCAAGCTTGCACCAACCTCGGGCAATGATTACGCAACCGATGAAGATATGATGGGAAGTTCCGATCCCTTGGTGAATGTTTGGGATCTGGGAGCAGATCCACTTTTATTCGCCCAAGAGCGGATTCAAATTGCCAAGGAACTTGTGCAGGGCCTTGCAGAAAAAACGATTGAACCGGGTGAAGGCTATCAGCGAGTTCGTTCTGCTTTCTCTGTGATATTAAACCAGTATGGTAATGCAGGTGCGCTGGCTTCCAACTTTGTTGGGGGCGAATACATGCACCGAGATCATCGGGGCGACCCAGGTGCACGAGATCCTTTTATTCCTGTGAGCGGTGCCAAGCAGCGCGATGCACTGAAATTCGTTCAGGAAAACATACTTTCGGATACAGCGTTTTCGTTCCCACCCGAGTTGCTGCGCAAACTTGCTGCAGATCGCTGGATGCATTGGGGCAACGACCGTGTGACATCGAGTGTGGATTTTCCCTTATACCAGAAAGTGCTTTCCATCCAGAGCGTTGCAATCAACCAGTTCTTGAATAATGCAACTCTTGCAAGAATTCAAAACAACATTCCAAAAGCTGCTGCAAACGACAAACCCCTCGCCATGAGTGAAGTATTTCGCTCGTTGACCGATGGTATTTGGTTAGATGTTGCCAACGCACCTAAGCAGGCTAAAAAGGATGTTAATCTTTCAATCATCCGAAGGAACTTGCAAAGGAAGTATATGCAATCGCTTTCCGACCTGGTGTTAAACCCTGTGGGGATATCTGATGGGAAAAGCCTTGCGAGGATGCATTTGAAGGAAATTCAAAAGAACATCGTCGTTGTTCTTGCAGACAAAACCTTGATTATCGAAGATGCGAGCAGGGCGCATTTGGATGAATGCCAGGAACGAATCCAAAAAGTGCTTACTGCATCGATACAGGCACGAGAGTAACTTTTGTGCAGATTAAACCAAACGCCCGCAGCTTTTCATAAAGCCTGCGGGCGTTTCGCGTTAAATTACAACTCTAACGCTGTAAAACTTTTCATTAAAGCAAGGGCAACTGGCGTAGGCTAACTCTTCAAACAGGGCAAGTGCGGGTTATACTACCAATAACATTCTCAAAAAACTTTATTCATTAGGATGCCTCACCAACGCGCTTGCGAACTAGCGTCCACTCCGTAGCCACGCCCAGTTTCGCCGCCCATTCCGAAATGTACACTCGATCCAGTTTTTCCCGTAAAACTTTCATCATGCCGGCAATATCGCGCAGATGTTTTTCGCTAATTCCCCCGCCAAGTTGAAAGTACACCAGTTTGCTGAGAAGCACATCCTCAGGGGAACCAAACCAGGCATCATACTCCCCAGGGCTGGAGATCCGCTGAATGCGTTTCGCTTCCGATCGGGCGAACTCCGTGTCGTGTGGCAAGACGATGTCCACCTTCAGTCCGGATGCCGGGTGTAAGATGTTAAACTGGAATTTCCGTGCAATGGCATCGTGTACGGCATGCTCGGCGAGATAGTATTCCGGGGACGCAAATGCGGCACACAGGGCGGGGACATGTTCAGTCCGTAATTCTACGACGATATCCACATCGTTCGTAAACCGAGGTTCACCATACACCATGCTTGCCATCGAGCCGACTATGCGATAGGCAATTTCATGGGCCTCCATGAAATCGGCTAACCGCTGCATCAGTTGGTGGGGCTCTAACTCAGTCGGATTCATGGGCGATCGCTCCATGACTGATCCGGTGAGCGATTTCCCGATTCACTTGATCTTCTGGCCAGTCGGGGTTAGCGGTGCGAATCGCCCCGCGCAGCATCACACGGGCAGACTTCCACATTCGCCCGCCGATCCGCAACCGTTCCGCTGGGGTTTTTTGTCTCAGGATATCGGCCATGGCATCATCCATCATCTCGAACTTGTGTAAAAGAGGGTTCATGGCGTGGCCACCAGCAACGGTTCTTTTTCTGCACGAGCAAACTTGTGGTCGGCGTAGCGTAAGAAAATCAGCCCCAAGCCCGGCACGGAGTATTCCGACGACTTGGGCATGCTTTTCGCCCGCAACTCATCGGCAGAAGCCCAGAGATGGTTTTCGATTTCAGAACGATTATTGGCCATTTGATCCCCAGAGTGCACTTTGGCTAATCACTTATTATTTTACGATACGGGAGAAGGCGAAGCAAACAGCTTTGGTGTTTAATCCCGGTAGGATTTCAGATAATCACCAAGAGTATATGTACAGTTTCTTTATCAGCCTGTATGATTCATTTTGTTCAGAATTACTGATAATCAACAGAAACACTCCTTACTGGGGAAGCAATAAAGTATGTCTCCAGCATACTCAAATCATGGCATCGACATTTCGGCACCGGAAATTCTTAATATTTCAATCAATGGCTTCTGGCTGTTAATTGCAACAGAAGAGTTATTTGTTCCTTTTCAGAAATTCCCATGGTTTCTAAATGCTACAGTCAAACAAATTTGCAATTTACAATGGCCGACACAAGACCATTTGTACTGGCCGGATTTGGATATCGATCTTTCTTTAGAATCGATCCGGAACCCAGATGCCTTTCCATTGGTTTCTAACCCAAAAAAATAGCACTAGATTGATGGTTTTTCCTTTAGAGCTTAATCCTTGCCAAACACAATATCACCATAGGTGCTGTTCACTATCGCTTTCAGTTCATTCTGCTCTTGTGCGGGAACCTTGAACTTATCCAAGGTCTGCTGAAAATCATCCATGAAGGCCAGCCATTCCTTGGGGGTGATGTTTAGATGGCGATGAGAATCCATCATCGAACGGCCCGAGTATTTTTGCGGCCCACCCGTTACCATACAAACTTGCTCCGTCACCAAATACTTAAAGCCCGCAGGGGGAACCCGATGATGCGCTTCCTGCACCGCGGCGTTAGCATTCAACCGAGCATCATGCATGATGCGATCGATAAAATCATCCACCACCGTTGCGATAGCGAAAACACCGCCGAGCCTTTCATAAAGACTTGGTTTTTGAAGTTGAGTTGACATGTTTTTACTCTCAGATATTTCGGTGGGATACTTCGTTAATCAAGATTGTGCGTTCTTAGATAAACTCAAGCAAGTAAAAAACAGACATCAAGCCTTCAGTAGTCACTAAAAAACCATCTTTGATAAACTTCCTGTAATCAAGGAAGCCAAAAGGTTTATGAGTGTGATTTGATTACAAAGCACCGCAGAGAAAATTAAGGAGGTTTTAAAATAGAACTCACTCAAACCATCATAAATATTCAAAAAAACCACATTGCAGCCTATTTAATTGATTTCTAGGATTCCTAGATCAGGCTGATTTTTGGTTACTTTAACTTTTAATGGGCTAGTGGCGAGATTTTGATATTTGGAAGGAAATCGGACCGGTCTTTCTTTTCGAAATTGTCTTTCAGTGGCAGCATCTTCCCGAGTGGAATCAGACTCATTGCTAGGGACCACAAGTGTAATAGTATAATCGCCTTCGGGGGCACCATCCGCGGTTTTAAAAGTAGTTGCTACAAATTTTCCATCTTCGTCCGTTGTTGCTTGGGATTTGATTTTCTGATTAACATCTGTGGAATGAAAAATCAGGATAACTCCGGCCAGTGGTTTGCCTAGATAGAGAATTTTACCAGATGCAGGAAAAACTGGTACGGTAGACTTGAAGGATGATTCTTCCCCACATCCTGAGATCACCATGAAAGAAAACAGCAGAAGAAAATTGGCTTTAGTACTAATCCACATTTACTATTTCCCCATTACTTTTAGTTGTAGCTGCGGCAACTACACCAACACTAATTGTTTCCTTGAAAAACCGAGTTGAACCATCACCAAAAACCACATTGGCACCGCCGTTGTGGAAAGAGTAGATTTCGTTATTATTAGTACAGTTAGAGGCACAAGGCCCGCCAGAAGTAAGGCCGTCTGTGGAGTACCCATGCAAGGTAAAGGTTCCGCCATCGTCCGTCCAAACTGCGCCAGAAATTACGGTGCCCGCTGTAAGTTTTCCTTTGGCGTATGCATTTGGCCTACCAGCGTCCTCAACAATTAATATTGTGTTTGAAGTGCCATCAGTTATAGCAGCCATCGTAGTTTGGAAGCTAAAATCTAGAATGCCTCGCCTAGAAGAATCATCGAGGGTATAAGGTATAAGCCCTAGAGAATACGCACTAGGGACGCTAGCGATTTCCACGCCATTCATGACATTGTAATCCGAGGTGTAAGCATTTGTGTAAGCATAGCTGAGGCCATTACCAGAGATGGGTTGGGTTCCCGGGGTGGATGGGCAGTTTAAAATTTTCATCTTAGTCTGGTAGATGCTGGTCATGTCAGGGTGGTCCCAATTTCTGCGGGCAGTCCCAGTTGAAGTTGGGAAAGGCGAATGTATACCCTCGTATTTTTTATATAACGCTTCCTGCTCGATATAAGGCAAAATCAACACAAATAGGGAGCGATTGGAATTACCATAGATAGCCCTGCCACCCGCATTGGAAACCCGGCATAAGGGAAATCGATTGAAAGTGTTTTCGGAATTTAAAACGCCAAGACCAATATTTCGAAGGTTATTAGCACATTGTATTCTAGCAGCAGCTTCACGGACTTTTTGAACAGCGGGCAATAGCAATCCAATTAATATTGCAATAATAGCAATGACTACCAAAAGTTCAATCAAGGTGAATCCCTTATGTTGTTTGCGGTAGAACATAAAATGGCCCTTCATTAATTTATTAACTAAGTGAGTAAAATATTAATGTAGCGAGGCCTGAGTTCTTACTAATGAAGGAATGATGAAAAAAGGGTAAATCTTTAAAGTAGGGAAAAGTGTAAAAATATTGATCTGAATGACGCTAAACTTTGCACCATTTAAATTTCATAGAGGCTTGGTTTTGAAATTGAATTTGAGTTGACATGTTTTTACTCTCAGATATTTCGGTGGGATACTTTGTAAGTCAAGATTGTGCGTTCTTAGATAAACTCAAGCAAGGAAAAAACAGATATCAAGCACCGCCTGATGAAATAAGGCATGCCTAATTGCCTGCACCACCCATTGAAATGAGGGATTTGCCCGGATGGG
>QWPF01000136.1:0-4504 GCA_003671255.1 Planctomycetota bacterium
TCTGGATGCGATGGCGTTTCCCCGCGGGTTCCAAAGTAATCAACGCTGCTTACAATCCCTTCACCAAAAAGCTTCTGCCAGATTCGATTAACTGCAACCCTAGCGGTTAGCGGATTGCCTGCATCGGCCAGCCAATCAGCAAGCTGAAGCCTGCCACTTTGCCCATTGGGAATTGTGGGAAATTTATCTCGTGAAACAACACGGATGGCACCTCGAGGCATTACGACCCCCGGTGCATAGGGATTGCCCCGAATGTAGACAGGCATATCAGCAATGCTGTCGCCATCCTTTAATGCAAAGGCCTTGGGCGCCTTGGAGCGGAAGAACTCTGCATGGTTTATAGTGCCCCCGATTTTCCGAATGCTTTCATTCAACTCATCACGTTTTTTGACTAACGCTTCTCTTTTAGCAGTAGTTGGCGCATCGGATTTTTTATCAGGCGAAGCCGCTTTATCTAATTGCGCAAGCTCTTCAGTCACGGTCTTTAACTGCATCTCAAGTTTTGATTTCTCGGCCTTCCATGCGTTGATATTTTCATCTGTTTTCGACTCCAGCTTTTGACGAGCTTTTAATTGCTCAGGGGTTTCAGGAAGATCCGTGGTGTTCAGGCTGCTCCAAACGCCAAATGCTGTCTTGTGCGTTGATGGAGAACTACGAAGCATTCCTGCGATTCCGTAGTAATCCTGCAAACCTATTGGATCAAACTTGTGATCATGGCATCGGACACATCCAAGCGTCATCCCCAAAAATGCTGTTCCAATCTTGCTGATCTGGGTATCCAAATAGTCAGCTTCAAGCTTTGCCTTGTCTGGTTCGACAATTTCGACATCCCCCACCATCAAGAAACCCGTCGCAGTCAGATTTTCCGCCCGCTCTTCAGGCTTGTTTGCAGGAATCAAATCACCTGCAATCTGTTCCTTAACAAACCGATCAAACGGCTTGTCTTTGTTGTAAGCTGCAATCAAATAATCACGGTAACGCCATGCATGTTCTGCATAGACATTGTTCGATGTTCCCATCATGTCTGCGTAACCGGTGAGATCTAGCCAATGCCTGGCCCATCGCTCACCATAAGCATGTGAACCCAATAACCGATCCACAACCTTCTCCCAGGCCTGGGGCGAGTTATCTTCGATGAACGCTTTAATTTCCAACGGGCTTGGGGGCAAACCAGTCAGATCAAAGCTAACCCGCCTTAACCATGTATGACGATCCGCATCCTTCGATGGCTGAAGCCCAGCTTTCTCTAACCTTGCAAGTAAAAATCGATCCAGTGGATCCAAAGGCCATGCAGCATCTTTGACCAACGGTGGTTTGGGATCGAGTATCGGTTGGAAAGCCCAATGCTTGCGGCCTGCTTCAATATCAAGGGTTCGCGCTATTGGAGTTTCAATCAACTTCCGAGGATCGGGCGCACCCATTTTTATCCATGTTTCAAAATCCTTGATCACAGAATCAGAGAGTCTTCCCTTGGGGGGCATTTCCAAACCATCATGTTTCAACGCCTTGATTAGAAGACTTTTTGTTGGATCACCAGGCACAATTGCTGGGCCACTATCACCGCCCTTTATAAGTGCATGGCGATTATCAACACGCAGTCCACCCTTGATGATTTTTGCATCCGCAGAGTGGCATTTGTAACAATGATCCACCAAAACTGGGCGTATCTTCCCTTCAAAAAAATCTACACCGGCCTGATCTAATCGATTAGTATTCTGCCCTTGCAATTCATTGCATATAAAAAAGCTTAAAAGCACTACTAGTGACGATTTAATATTCATGAAGCCTTTCTTATACTGCCTCTATATTTATGCAGTTGAAATTCAGTAGCATCTAAGTTTTTCTATATCCATATCACTCCTCCATAATAATATAATTCAAACATCAACCCAACTGATTTTTCCCAAGATAGATTACAAAAGGTCGTATTGCGGCGGCAAAATCACCCAATTCGAAGGCAGCCATCAGGGTGCTGCATATTTGCTAGCCGGTTGCCCAAGAAATACAGTAGGAAAGAAGGCAAGGATTGGGAGAAAAGAAAGGTACAGGCTCTTTTTTGCCGTGGTTGTCTACAAAATAATCTGAGATATAATAAAGGTATGGAGACTCAAACAACAAATTCTATTTCAAAATCCCGTTCTAGGATCATCGCAGGCCTTTTGCTTTTGATACTCCTTCTTTACTTTTGTTATTCCGCCACTAAGTGGTATTGGCAACGCTCTGCATTGAATGAGATTGCAACCATTCAAGAAGCATTTCAGGGTGAAAAAGCAAGGGAGTGGTCGAAGGAGGAAAAGAAATCATCTTACGAACGAATGCAGTATCTTGAAAAAGGTCTGAACAAAGAATCTAAGAAAGAACTTACAGATCGTAATTCTAGGGCTGGGCTTAAAAAGTTGGAAGTTGAATTCGATCGAATTCTACATCTCGAGCAAAAAGATAAAGTGATTGAGTTAGATAAGTGGATCGATCGAGAAGAAAAATCAAAGCAGGATCGTGAAAACCAACAAGCCCTTTTGCGCAAGCAGGGTAAAACCATCCCGCCTAAAAACGGGGGAGGGCCCCTTAGTAATCAAGATCTATCAAACTTGCTGGATGTCACGACACCCGAACTTCGGGCGAAGTTTCATCAACTGGTTAAAGAAATAAACCAAAGACGCCAGGGCAGAAAACTTCCACCCTGGAATCCTTTTAGTTCAGAATGAAACTCTATTACTTGCCAGCAAATCGGTGCCCAGCGATTGGTAGTTCCACTTTATAAAGCCCAGTGCGAGCAGTGACATAAAAAGTTTTCATATCTTTGCCTGCAAAGCAGCAATTGGCGGGTTGCTCTGGAAAAGCAATGGTTCCCAAATGCATGCCAGTGCTTGAGAAAATCTGAATTCCTAGACCTGAAGTGATGTAAAGATTGCCCTTGATATCAATCGTTAGGCCATCGCCACCTGTGTTGGTTTTTCCTTCGGGCTGCTTGAGTGAGCAAAAGACTTTTCCCTTGCCAATCTTGCCATGGGTTTCAATGGGATAAGCCATCATATCTGCTTGGCCCGTGGGGATAACATACAGTGTTTTTTCATCAGGGGAAAGAATCACACCATTAGGATTTGGCAGATCATCAATCAAGCGGGAGACTTTGCCTTCGGGTGAAAGATAGTAAACCCCGGTCTTGCCTTGGGGCAGGGGCATGGGTGCACGAAAAGCGGGATCAGTGAAATAGATACCGCCGTTGTTGGCAACTACAAGATCATTGGGGGCGTTGAAGCGATTACCCATATTTTTATCAACAAGAACGGTGCGGGTTTTTCCATCGGGCGAATGAGCCACGATTTGTCCATCCATTTCGCAGGCAAGCAATCGCCCTTTGCCATCAAACATTAAGCCATTGGCATGATTTGACTTTTCGATGAACACGGATACTTTGCCATCTTCAACCTTGTGGATTTTTTCATTGGGGATATCGGTGAAGAAGAGGTTGCCTGCTTTGTCTACAGCGGGCCCTTCAGTGAATCCAAAGCCTCCTTGAACTTTCTCGATTTTTCCAATGGGGCCGATTCCTTCGATGGTATCTGCGCCCAACGACAACAAAGCAACCGTCAAGATACTGGAAAGCATGATCATCTCCATTAAGGTGAAAAAAGGCTAAGGACACATGGTAGGTCAGGTTTATGCAAGGTTCAATGGTGTGTAAGTGGCTTTTTCAAGAATAGGAGGGGAATAGGGATAGAATTCGAAAGAAATAGGCAAAGATTTACTCCTTGAAAGCACAATATCGCCAACCAATGATAGAATAGTAATAGAGAAGCGATTTTCTCAGAAGATGCAAAGATCTTGAAGGTAGCAACTATTTCGTAGTAGAAGGGGAATTGCAATGCGCAAACCTAAGCAACTTTCGAGGGAAGATCAAGAGAAGCTTGATAACCTTGAAAAAAACCTTGAAAAAGAGCTTGAGCATTTCATTGGTTATCCCTGTAACACCCTGTTTGATTACTCTGCTCTATATCACTTTTTGAAACTGCCTTTAAATAACATAGGTGATCCCTATGTTCCCACAAACTACCACATCAACACCCACGAATTTGAGCGCGATGTAATTGATATATTTAAGAAACTGACCAACGCTCCTAAAAAATCCACTTGGGGTTATGTAACTAATGGCGGTACCGAGGGCAATCTCTATGGTATTTTTCTTGCCCGTGAGATGTTCCCTGATTGCATGGTGTATTACTCTGAAGACTCTCATTATTCGGTGAACAAAATCTTGCGCTGCCTGCATGTTCGCAACATTATGATCCGAAGTAATCCCGATGGAACCATGAATTTGGATGACCTTCGCGAAACCATTAAAATTCATCGCGATGTACCCCCCGTTATTTTTGCAAATATCGGTTCCACCATGAAAGGTGCATGTGATGATCTTCTGGGCATTCAGAAAATCCTCAAAGATCTTGCAATCAAGCGACATTACATTCATGCAGATGCAGCCCTAAGTGGCATGATTCTTCCTTTC
>QWPF01000136.1:4514-7743 GCA_003671255.1 Planctomycetota bacterium
GCGGCCATAAAATGGTTGGCTCCCCTTTGCCTTGTGGCGTGGTTCTGGCCAAGAAGGAATATGTAGATCGCATTGCATGTGGCGTAGAATATGTCGGCACCCTTGATACCACCATCATGGGTTCGCGAAACGGCCTTACTCCGTTATTTTTGTGGTATGCATTCCGTACCATAGGCCTTGAAGGCTTCCACGAAATCATTCAATCATGCATGAGTGTTGCTGCCTATGCGGAAACAAAACTCAATGCGTTGAATCGCCATGCTTGGAAACATCCAAATTCCCTCACTGTGGTTTTTGACAGACCATCCCCCACGCTTGTTTCTAAATGGCAATTAGCTTCGAAGGGCAGTATCAGCCATTTGATTGCCATGCCTCATGTGACTTGTGAAAACATTGATGAGCTTGCTGAAGATCTTGCTGGCGAAAAGCAGGACACTCGAAAAAACCGCAATTATCCTTCAACGGTTCGGAGAAGCTTATGAAGCAGATTACCATCATTCATCAAGACAGGCCCGGGTTGCTTTCAGACATCTCTGAATTATTGGGCGCAGCGGGAGTTAACATCGAAAGCATTGAAGCTGAGAGCGTCGATGCAACAGCGGTCATTACATTGATCGTGGATAAATACGATGAGGCACTGAGAGCGTTGACAGTTAGCCCGTTTAATGCCATCAGCGAAGATGCTATAGTAGTGCGCGTTCCAGATAAGCCAGGGGAATTGGCCCTGCTGATGAAACGCTTCAAAGATGCCAACATTAGTTTGCGAAGCTTGGTGATTTTAAAGCATGATGCGGGCCATGCCTTTGTCGCATTATCCACCCATAACAACCTAGAATCGCAAAACTTAGTGCGAGATATTCTGGTCGGTTAGCCAGGCATCAAGCGTTCATCTTTTTTATGAAGCGGATGTTGATCTTTAGTGCCATCCACAAAACAAGCCACCCATTCCGCTAACCTTTTTCCCAACCTTCTGCAAGCTTCCTGTGTTTCTTCACAGCGAGGTTCGCGCACGGAAACCGCACCATAATGCAGTGTCATCAACTTGCTTACATAATCGGTGACGCCAAACACCAGGAACCCAAAATTCATTAAGACCATAAGAATGGATTGGCATGCAATCTCGCTACCACCCGCCGATCCACCAGATGAAGAAAATGCGCAAGCTATTTTCCCATCCACTTTCATCCATTGTCCTGCCATGGTTTCATCCCAGAACCGTTTCATCTTCCAAGAAAGCAAGCCCATATTAGTGGGGCTTCCTACAGCAATACCATCACACCAAGTCACATCTTCTGCTTTGGCCTCATCAATTTTGGCCAACCTAATTTCCATATTGGGAATGGAGCGTGCCCCTTCTGCTATCAATTCCGCCATCTTTGCGGTGTTTCCACTCATGGAATCATAAAGCACCAGTATTTTTCCCATATGCTCACCTCGCCCTAAAATAGTTAAATTCACCTATGACTTTAGTGTAGCAAGAAATACCGTAGCTGGTTATTTCCTTTACTCGAACTTAATTCCTTGTTGATTCTCTAAGAAATATGGTTAATCTACATTAACTTTTTAAGGAGAATAGCATGCAGAAGAACTTGTTAAGATTAGCTTTGATTGTGTCGTTTGGATCAGTTATTGCAGCGAGCGCATCTGCTCAGGGGCCCTATGATTGGGGTCAATGGCGTGGCCCGCAACGCGATGGCATTTGCAAGGAAACCGGACTTCTGCAAACTTGGCCTAAAGAAGGCCCACCTCTCGTTTGGAAAACTGCTGGCATCGGAGGCGGATACAGCACACCTTCCATCGCCAACGGCAAAATCTTTGGCATGAGTTATCAAGCTGATAACGAAACCGTTTGGGCACTTGATGAAAAGAATGGCACTAAAATCTGGGAAACAAAAATCGCGTCCAAAGGCAAGGTTGGATACAACGAAGGATCCCGCTGCACCCCCACCGTTGATGGCAAAAATCTTTATGTCGTCGGCGTCTCAGGCGATGTTGTCTGCCTAGAATCTGCAGAGGGAAAAATACTCTGGCAGAAAAACTTCGCCAAGGATTTCAAAGGTAAGATGATGTCGGGTTGGGGCTTCTCCGAATCTCCGCTCATTGATGGCGATATGGTTATTGTAACTCCAGGCGCTGATGATGCTACTCTTGTTGCACTTGATAAAAATACGGGCAAGACAATCTGGGCTTCCAAAGTTGATGCAGGCGGCGGTGCAGGTTACGCCTCGGTTGTTATTTCTGAAGCGGGCGGTATCAAACAATACATCACTTGGCTTGGCAAATGCATCGTTGGCGTTAATGCAAAGGATGGCAAATTCCTTTGGCGCTACGGAGCCAATGCTAACGGTACTGCAAATATCCCTACCGCAATTGTTAAGGGTGACCTAGTCTTCTGTTCCACAGGCTATGGTAAGGGCACTTCACTCATTCGCTTAATTCCTGATGGCAAGGGTGGTATCGAAGCCAAGGAAGTTTATTATCTGAAGGAACAAAGCAAGGATATTCAAAACCATCATGGTGGCATGGTTCTTCTTGGAGATCATGTTTATTTTGGCACGGGCCATAACAGTGGCATCCCCTGCTGCTTGGAAATGGCTACGGGCAAAGTGGTTTGGAAGGAAGAAAAGCGACCAGGTTCTGGCTCTGCTGGTGTTCTCTATGCGGATGGAAAACTTTATTTCCGTAATCAGGATGCTACTATGAATCTTCTTGAAGCCACGCCTAAAGGCTATAATCTGCTTGGTTCATTCAAGCTTGCAGAACCCAGTGGCAAAGCTAGCTGGCCTCATCCAGTGATTGCAAATGGTCGCCTAATCATTCGCGATCAAGATAAAATCTTCAGCTACTCGGTCAAAGCTGCCCAGTAATACTGTTGCTGGATTCTAGGGTCCATAGGCTTTTCGCCCGTGGACCTTTTTTATTTCTCATATGAAACAACTTTATGGCTGATGCAATTTATGATGTCATCGTAATTGGCCTAGGCGGCATGGGTAGCTCTGCTGCAATGCAGCTTGCCCTTTCCGGCCTTAAAGTTCTAGGGCTAGAACAATTCGAACCCAATCATGAACTAGGTAGCTCGCATGGGAAAACCCGCGCTATCAGGCTTGCCTATTACGAAAACCCTAATTATGTCCCCTTGCTTAAACGCGCTTATCATCTTTGGCACGATCTCGAATGGCGTGTGGGCGAAACATTGCTTGAAGAATGTGGCTGCCTAAGCGTGGCTTAT
>QWPF01000137.1 GCA_003671255.1 Planctomycetota bacterium
ATTTCAGCCCAAGGGTACAGCCTGCATAGCGCACTTCTCCTTTCCATTGCGTTTGGGTTTATACTTTCTAAAAAAGTCGGACCATTATTTTCCCCTCTCTTCTTGACTCGAATTGGATTGGTTGGATTGGCGGCGGGATCATTCATCAATGGCGGGTTGATTCACGCCCCCTACAGCATTTGCATTGCTGGAAGAATAATCGCAGGATTAGGCACGGGTTTCATTCTTTTTTCCACACCCTCCATGATTCCACCTTACTTAAAAAACCAAGGGTTATGGGCAGGGATTGTGATACCTGCTTTTGCTCCGGGCATCGTTGGCACAGCTACTTTCATGTATGGTTGGTCCAACTGGGAAGGTGGATTTTTGTTTGAAGGCGCACTTGCAGTGTTAGCACTTCTTCTCTTTATTCCAGATTTGGAACACGCACAATCGACTAATCCAGCGGCTTTCTCTTGGTACTCTTTGATTGACTTGCCGTTCTTTGCTTCGTTTCTTTGTGGCATCTGGTACCTGATGCATTGGGGGCAATTGAATGGCTGGTGGGAAAGCAATCGTGTGTTTTTGGCAGCTGTTTGCGCTACTTTTTCACTCGGCCTTTTCTTATTCTTCGCAAGCACAGGCCAGGTCGTACTCGCCTTTAAAAACCTTTGGCCCAGGCTAACTCTCGTCTTTTATGCTGGCCTTGTTCAATATTTCAATGTATCCGACATGGGTGTATATGGCGGCATTATCGTCAATTTCAATGTTTTGCAACGCCCATGGCTGGTTTGGTCCATCTCCTTTGGCGGAGCAGCGGCACTCGCTACGGGCCAATTCCTTCACTCCTTCCGTTCGCTACCTATTTTCGGGCTATTAATTTTATCCCTGGGAATGCATCTTGCACACGAACGAACTATGGGATGGAACTATTGGGATCCTCTTAACCAAGTTGAATTCAATTGGTTTGCTGCGCCACAGCATTGGCAACTTGCAATCCCAAGATTCCTTATGGGCTTTGGCGTGGGCTGGATTCTTTTGGGAATGCAAAACGCCACTTCGGGTAGTGATGAACTGGAAAAACAATCCAAGCAACAATTGGTGCTATTTCAGTTTTTAGGCGGCGCCATTTCTATAGGCATCCTTGTCAACTACCTGCTCATTGGGCATCAGTACCAGTATTCATTCACTGCGGACAGGGGCTTTATTCAACAATCGATTGTCGAAGAATATCGGGGAATTCTTGAAAACGAATTAAAGACTCAAGGATTTATTGATCCTTCACGCGGGTCGCATTCCATGATGTATAAATCGGTCAACTACGAAGCAGACAACCTTATTTTTGCACATATTTACAAGATGTTTTCGTTAACTTCCCTAGCGCTTGCTTTACTATTTATTTTCATCAACATGGTCAAAAAAATGTTTGCTATGCTCTACCCTACATCTTCAGATGGTAAAAAAAATCTTCCCTGAGCTAAACATAATCAGCTACACCTTGCAGTTCTTCAACTTTGGTTTCCATAAGGTATCTTTTATACAGCGATTCTGTCAAAGGCTTACCGTCATAACCAATCCATTGATGGGTAGAATAATCATAGAGCTTGCAAATACGAGTAGTTCGTAAAAAAGTAGACGGGGTCCAATATTCATATAAGATCTCATCGCCAAAAAATTGCTCAAGTGATTTTTGCGCCTCTGGAAGGCAATATAATGGAATACCCGCCGGTTCTGCATGGTGGGCGGTGTGTTCCATAACATTCCGCATGAAAACACGAATAATATAGGGAAAAACCATATGGGGTGTGCTATGCAGTTGCGCTTGAAAAAAAGCAGGTGAAGGAGAATCTAATTCGGAATACCAAGCCACTTTCGGGTGGGTATGTTGTTGCAGAGTGATAAATCCTATGAAATAGCAGAAAACAAATTGCGGGAGAATAAACCCACAGGTGATCATGAAGAAAGGATTTTCACCGCGGACAAATGCAGACCAGATCAGCAAACTTATCCAAGCAACAAAAAGAATGGCCAGTTGAAGACGATCACGAAAGAATGCCTTGGAGTTTCTAGGAGCACGGCTGGCAATGGGAAAAAACTTCCATTTAAACCATGTTTCTTTTAAATAAGACCAACTACATCCGTACCAGCTTCGGGTTACGCGATAACTGCATTTGCCCAACAAGGATAGATTTCTATATTCTTCCAAGCTTAATGGAGGAGATGCTATGTCTTTACCTTTGATATTGGTAAAACCATGGTGCAATCCATTATGAGCATGAACCCAGGATGTTACCGGATGAAAGGTGGGCGCCATCGAAATCCTGCCTGCCAACCGATTCATCCACCTTTTGGGAAATAATGTGCCATGCAATGCATCGTGCCCGATTAAAAGCATGACCCCAAGAGCATGACCATTGACAAAGCCTAGGATAATTTTGGCCCACCACGGTGCGAAAATGATTCCTGCGAGGGAGGTCATCCAGACAAGCAAAGGCAATGAGAAGTGAAATAATCCGGGTAGAATTCTTTTTATTCGGTCTTTATCATTAACACTAGATCTTATCTCGTCAATTCCTGGCCACTCATAGTTTATTTTCATTTAAATGTGATTTCTAAAGTTGAGAGGCAAAAAATAGAGCACCAATTTGGAGCGTAGAGGCAATTTCAAATTTAGCTTTCATAACATTAAACAAATTAGATTCAACCCTTCTAAACTTTTCTCTACAAATATAATCACTAGCAAACTTAAACCTAATTTTAACAGAAAATCTATTCAAGCAAAGGCATCTCTGAGACATTAAATAATTTTTAGAAATGTATCGGGTTATTTATACTTGTTCTACTATTTATTTTCATCAACCTGCGTTAAACCTAATCAGCCACACTTTGCAGTTCATCAACTTTGGTTTCAAGCAGGTATCTTTCATACAGCGATTCTGTCAAAGGTTTGCCGTCATAACCAATCCATTGATGGGTAGAATAATCATAGAGCTTGCAAATACAGGTGCTTCTAAAGAAACCAATCGGGGTCCAAGACTCTTGAATGATTTCATTACCAAAAGAATGCTCAAGTGATTTTTGTGCCTCAGGAAGGCAATATAAAGGAACAGCCGGGTCTGCATGGTGAACGGTGTGTTCCATAACATTGCGCATGACAACACGAAGAATATAGGGAAAAACCAAATGGGGTGCGCCATGAAGTTGCGCTTGAAAAAAGGCAGGTGAAGGAGAATCTAATTCGGAATACCAAGCCACTTTAGGGTGGGTATGTTGTTGCAGAGTGATAAATCCTATGAAGTAGTTGGAAACAAATTGCGGGAGAATAAACCCACAGGCGACCATGAAGAACGGGTTCTCACCAAGGGCAAATGCAGACCAGATCAGCAAACTTATCCAAGCGACAAAAAGGCCAAACAATTGAAGACGATCGCGCAAGAACGCCTTGGGATTTTTCGGAGCACGACTTGCATTAGGGAAAAACTCCCACTTAAACCACATTTCAGTGATATATAACCAGCCACAACCATACCAACTGCGGCTTATGCGACAACTTATTTTACCCAGAAACGACAGGGCTCTGTATTCCTGCAAGTTTAAAGGCGGAAATCCAGCGTCTTTACCTTTGATATTGGTAAAACCATGGTGCAAACCATTATGAGAATGAACCCAGGATGTTACCGGATGAAAGGCAGGTGCCATCGAAATCCGACCGGCCAATCGGTTCATCCACCTTTTGGGAAACAAGATACCATGTAAGGCATCGTGCCCGATGATAAGCATGACCCCAATAGCATGACCGTTGACAAGGCCAAGAATAATTTTGGCCCACCACGGTGCGAAGATGATTCCCGCGAGGGAGGCCATCCAGACAATTAAAGGTAAAGAGAAATGAAATAACCCAGGAAGAAATTCTTTGACGCGCTCTTTTTCATTAACGCTAGATCTTATCTCATCAATTCCTGGCCACTCATAGTTTATTTTCATTCAAATATTATTTCTAAAGTTGAGAGGAAAAAATAGAGAATTAATTTGGAGCGTAGAGGCAATTTCAAATTTAGCTTTCACAACATTAAACAAATTAGATTCAACCCTTCTAAACTTTCCCCTACAAATATATCACCATCAAACTTACTTATAACTTTAACAGAAAATCTATTTAAGCAAAGGAACTCAATCAGTTTAAATAAGATTAGGCGAGTATCTGCTTACAAAATTAAGGGCGGGCAACAATCTCAACCCAGGCAGGCCCTTTTCCCACTTCAACCGAATCTGTTTGTGTAAGTTTCCCACTTTGATTATTAATCATGAATACTGCGATTTTGCCTGACTCTTGCCCTGCAACCACCAAAAACTTTCCCGTGGGATCGATATTAAATGCCCTTGGGATTTTTTCCGTTGCGGTCTGCTCTATAGCTTCAAGTTTCCCAGAACCTGCATCTACCCGATATCCAGCGATACTATTATGGCCCCGGTTGGATGCATAAACAAACTTACCATTGGGAGTAACATGAATGTCGGCACAAGTATTTGGCCCCTTATAGTTTTGAGGTAAAGTGCTGATTGTTTGAAGATGTTTTAATTTACCTGTAATTTCATCTTTCTCAAACACACTTACGGTACTATCTATTTCATTGACAAAATAAACTTCAGGAAGGATGGGATGGAAGGCAAAATGCCTTGGGCCACTGCCCTTTTTCGTATCCACATCATTGCTTGCATCCGTTGAAATTATACCCTTGGCTGCATCCCAACTGCGGACAAAAATCTTATCTGCACCCGTGTTGGGTACATACACCATTTTATTCGATTTATCGATTTGAATACTGTGGGGGTATTTAATCGCATCAAGCATTTGTATGGCCGAACCTGTTGGAATACCATTGGCATCAAGCTTATAGACACAAGCTTTTCCCTCGCCATAATGCGAAGTTAAAAGCCATTTTTTAGAAGGATCAACATTCAGGTAAACAGGGTTGCCAAAGATGGGATTGCCCCCCAAAAACTCAGGTGTGCCCTTATCAGAAAGTTTATAGGCAGAAACACTTTTTGCTCCCCTAATGCCTAGGTAGAGCATTTTCTGCTTCGGGTTGATCGCAATGGGGCCGGGACCCGCATCGGTCATAATTTCCCCGCCCTTTTGCAACTTGCCTTTCTCATCAAGATTAAACCACGCAAGTTTATTATCGCCTCCCACACTGATATAAACCGTTCCCAATGATTTAACATCTTCAGCAAATAGAATTTGAGAGGAAATAGTCACGACTCCAATCAAGACAAAAGACAGAAAACGAAACATGGGATAGCTCCTAAAAAAACAGCCGGGCTTTAAACCCGGCTGCACTTAAATAACACCTTTAAGCCGAGTCCTACTATTCAGCAGCACCCTTCAGCTTGCGACGAAGTTTTGACAAAATCCCAGAGCGGGAATTGCTTGCTTCTGCAACTACAGCTTCGTCAGAACCTTTGGGGGCAGAAATCGAAGTTTTCTTGGCGCCTGGCTCGGAAGGATCTTGGCCATTAATCCAAGGGCCACCCAGCTTCATGTAGTCTGGGGGAACCACTACGCTGCCACTTTCCCCACCCTGCCAACCAATGATCTGGCTAGGTTTGCCACCTTGCTTGCTGCGTGCTTCCAACTTGGTCGCCCAAGAAGAATCAGCATCAATAGGCTTACGGGATGATTTGTCCCAGAAGAGACCCTTGCCTGTGCGATAGCTTTGAACACCCATCGCAACCGTGGTGAATGCAGCAGCGCCAAGTTCTGGAGTGCTAAGGGTTTCGCGTTTGCGAGCCTTGACGCAATCGAGGAAATTAGCCCACAGTTCGTAAGTGGCATTCCCACTCTTTTCATTGGTGAAAGTATGAATAGGTTTATCTAAGCCTTCTTTGGGTTTGGCAGGGCCGCCTGCAATATTCTGCCCATAGACTTCAAAGCCCTTCATGTAATCGCCACCACCTGTGAACTTAAGCGTTCCCAAGCGACCGCGAATCATTTCGCCCAACTGGGTATCATTACACATGGTTGCGGAAATGATCACTTGGCAACCTTCATCGTAATCAGCAACAATGGTTGCAACATCGGGAACATCACGGCCATCGTATTCAAGATAAATACCGCCACCGCCGACAACTCGGGCAGGATAGCGAACACCCATTGCAGAAATAAGGTGGGTCATTTGATGCACAAAGAGATCTGTGAACATGCCACCACCAAAGGGCCAGTAGCAACGCCATTGTGCCCATACAGCACGATCAAAAGGAACTTCCTTGGAAGAAGGTCCAATCTTGGCGCCTGCGCATTCAAACTTGTTGCCCAAAAACATTTCCCAATCGATTGTCTTGGGATTCATTTCTTTAGTAATCGGGTAGTAACGCCATTGACCGCCTAAATAGTTGCGGTAGTAACTGGTCTGCCCTTGGAATACTTTCCCTAATTTTCCACTGCGAACATAATTGTAAGCTTCGGTCCATGTTGGATCGGCCATCGATTGCACACCCACGCTCATCACGCGATTGCTTTTCTTGGCAGCATCAACCACTTCCTGAGCTTCAGCAATGGTTCGGGTCATTGGCTTTTCGCAATAAACATCTTTGCCCGCATTCATGGCATCGATCGACATTCTTGCATGCCAATGATCAGGTGTGGCGATGCAAGCGATATCAACTTCCTTGAGTTCCAAGATTTTGCGGTAATCCTTGCTAACCCGAGTTTTGTCATTTACATTTATCCCGCATCGTTCTGCAGTGGGATAAAGGCCACGGCCTTTGCCATTGCCCAGCTTTGGGTCGCCATCCCATACATCGCACACAGCGAATGGAACAACATTTTTGTTTTCTTTTTGCATCTGAAGGATGACATCAACATGTTGCTGGCAACGGCCACCAACACCCAAGAAAGCGATGTTGATTTTTTCGTTTGCGCCATACACCCGAGCTGCACTAGCAGCGGAAAGACTTAAAGCAGAAGCGCCAATCGCACTGGTTTGAAGAAAGTTTCTTCGGTTAAACTGAGTCTTAGCCATTCTAAAATCTCCATCTAAATAAATAAGATTTAACAAGGAACACTATTTCTACACGATTACTTAAGTCTTTGCTCTAAAATCCAAGAATAAAGTTCAGGATTTCCGTAAGCTTTATCCCAAGAGTTATGGCTAACGCCTGGGTATTCATCGTACTTTGGCTTACCACCCGCTTTTTTCAAGGCTTCAATCATAGCACGCGATCTTTCCACAGGCACAGCTTTATCTGCATCGCCATGAAAACACCAACAAGGAATATTCTTGAACTTTTCTGCAGCAGCAGGATCGCCACCCCCGCAAATAGGAACGATGGCAGCCCAAAGTTCAGGCTTTTCTTGGGCCCAGCTCCATGTGCCATAACCACCCATTGATAACCCTGTAAGGTAAATCCGCTTAGAATCTATCTTGTAGGCTTTTTTGGTATTCTCGAGTATTGCCATGGCCCTGATGCTGTCAGGGGAACCAAAGGCCCATTTTCCACGAACTGCAATTTGTTCGCTTGCCTGTGGGAATATCGCAAAGAAAGGGAAGGATTTTTCCTCTTTGCGGATTGCATTACCCAAGCCGGTCAACGCTTGTTTTTTGCCATCAGTGCCCGATTCGCCTGAACCGTGCAGGAACACCATAAGGGGATATTCCTTTTCAGGCTTATAGTCATGGGGCACAAACAACACATATTTATATGCTTTGCCTTTATCATCTTTGTATTCAAGATCCAAGAATCCCTTATCATCTGCTGC
>QWPF01000138.1 GCA_003671255.1 Planctomycetota bacterium
AACAGGTATTTGAAGAACCTTCGCTTGCGCTTCAGGCTTGTAAAGATATGCAATAAAAGTTGTGCTCGCCCCGCGCCTTCGTTGCCGTTTAAAGGCATTCTCACCGCGAAGACGCAAAGAGCGCAAAGGAAGACAAGAAATCCGGACTTGTCTGGTGCTTCTTAGCGTACTTAGCGTCTTGGCGGTAAAATTCTTGGCTTATGGATTTTTTAGAGAAGAGTAATCATCGGGAAGAAATGAATACAACCGTCGCTCACGCATCCGGCTCTGAAAGCAGTGTTTTGTTTCCGCGGCTAATTTCTGCTTCTGCTTGTTCTTCCTTCCGTGTCCCTGCTTCTGTCTTTTCCGTGAAATTCCGTGTCATTCCGTGGCAAATGCTTATTCTTAGTCTTATTTCCGTGTAATTCCGTGGCTAATTTCTGCTTCTGCTTATTTTTCCTTCCGTGTAATTCCGTGTTTTTCCGTGGCTAATCTTCTGCTTCTGTCTTCCAATACCAGCGGATTTACATCCGCCGCTCGATAGGAATAAAAGCAACCATCCCTGACGCATCCGGCTCAGAAAGGCAACTTTCATCGATCATTTTTGTTTATAAAACAAGAGTGGGGAGTTGCAAATTTAATTGCCACTCCCCACTCTAACAAAAGAGCATCATGCTCGGTTTAGCAAATGATTAAGCTGCAAGCTTAACCATAACCTTGCTAGCCGCCCTATCCCTGGCAGCATCAACAAGACCGCGGAATACTTGAATATCCAAACCTGATGCGGTACCAGAGCCTGGGTGCCATTGCACTCCAACTGCGTACCAATCATCAGAATTAGATTCGATTCCTTCGACCACGCCATCGAGTGCGGTGGCGGTGATTTTTAATCCCTTGCCTAACTTTTGAATTCCTTTTCGATGTTCACTGTTTACAACGATTTCGCCTTCGCCGTAAATGTCAGCCATTCGGCTGTCAGGTTGAACAAGGATAGCGTGGCGCAAGCCTCTTTCAGGTGGGTGTTTGTGTTGTAGAGCCTCGGGTAGTTGTCTTGAAAGGTCTTCAAAAACGGTGCCTGCAAGGGCCACATTTAGGGCATGCATACCGTGATCAATTCCAAGAATTGGAAACTCGTTTTGTTTGCAATAAGCGCAAAGTTCTAGAACTTCTTCAGGTAGTTGTTCGAGGCCATCAAAGCCAGAAACTACCACGCCTTCGACTTCGGAAAGTCGGTCTTTCCATTTGCCCTTGGCATCGAATGGAAGAAGAATGGGGTCAGCATCGGAAGCTTTTAGGCATGCAGTAACACCTGCATCCCAAAGTCCGCAGCCGTGCTTGCGATCGAGTGGATGACGATCGACACCGTAGATACCGATTTTTGTAAGGTTTGCGGGGATGGGTTTAAGCTGGGTCATAACAGGAATCCTTTCCATAACTGAACAAGAAATAAAGCAGGAGAATAATCCATTAACCTGCATCAGACGACTAAGAAGAGCAAATTATGCAAAGCTTGCAGCTGGAAATCCAGAAGAAAATTAAAAAAGAGTGATATTTTTTGTAAAAGTGACAGTTTCAGCCTGAAATAACAGGAAAATATTTAAAATATTTGTTTAAATAGATACTTCATGAGGTGTAATTGTTTTTTTAATTTCATCAATTTAATGATTGCTACGGAACTCGCACTACGATAGTTTGGTTAATAAGTCTGGTTTTACTTTTTCTGTGTTGATTATCTTTAAGGAGATAAAGTTATGAATTTCCGTGGTCCAATAGGAGCTGGCTTGATGCTTGCAATCGCTATTAGCGGTGTGTATGCAGCAGAGCCCCTTAAATCTGGGCTTGAGGTTGGTAGCAAAAAAATCAGTCCATTCCATCCGTTGAATGTGACTGGCTCTGCTGCAGGTAAACCCCAGTGCCTTGTCTGAGTTAATGGTGGCAACCCGGTAGCTATGATATTCGCACGCAATATCGATAGTTCCCTGACCAGTTTGGTCAAAAAAATTGATGCGGCTACTAAAGCAAACTCCTCTGCCAAAATGGGCAGCTTTGTTGTCTTCCTCGTTAGCGATGATGATGCAAAGAAAATGGAAGTGTCCTTGCCAGAGTATGCTAAAAAAGAAAACATTAAATCTCTTGTACTTGCCATTGATAATGTTGCAGGCCCACAAGCTTATAACATTGCCAAGGATGCGGAAGTAACTGTTGTTCTATACAACAAGCGTACCGTGAAGGCTAATTATGCTTTTCGCAAGGGTGAACTGAACGAGAAGGCTGTTGAAGCCATTGTTAAGGACATCCCCAAGATTCTTGAAAAAGATGAAAAGAAGTAATCTAGGGCTTTAAGTTGAATATTTAACCAGACTTACGCCGTTATCTTTTTGGTAACGGCGTTTTTTATTTAATTTTGAATAATAATCCTCCTGCTTTTACGAATTGAATACAGAGCCATTATTGTTTAGGTGTGTTTTTATGAATACTTCTTGTGATTTGATAAAAAATGATTTGATCGAAGCCATTAGGCAGCGCGGGAAATCCGATTCTTACATCGATAGAAGTGAAGAACGGGAAATCTTGCAGTTTGCTTTGCAAAAAGGCTTGATGCTTGATCAAGGTCACCAAATCCTTCTCGAAGTGTGTGGGCAAAGCCATTACATTATGGAAAGCCATTTGCTCGAAGATCTTTTGGGACAAATTAAAAGCTTTGCTAAAGGCGGTAATTGCCTCACCGAAAAGTTCTTTTTTGAACTTACCAAAATGCTTCTTTCAAACTCCAAAGGTTATTTGCAACCTCAGAATGCCCAAGAAATGATCATTGCCTTGATTGAAGATAATGGATTTGAGATCGAAACTGGATTCTTTGGCAACAACTGGTTTTTGAAAATAAAGAAGAGTCTGAATCTCGCCTAGTTTTTTGCAGTCTTCATTTAAATCTTCCCGCCGGCCCTAATAATTATTTGAAGTTGAGATGCTGTAAAATATTTGCTAATATAATATTGCTGCCTTATTCTTCTGAATATGCTTCTTTCTCGGAATCTTTAACCGGGTTTTTATGAAAATCAAACTACTAATGTTTATCAATGCGATTGTTGTTCTTGCATCCCAAGCTTATGCATTAGAACCAGCCAAGGTTGGATAAAACCCATTTTGGTGAAGAACTGTATTTCTTGCCATGGGGTCGAAAAGCAAAAAGGTGGATTGAGGTTGGATTCAGGGGCTTCAATTATAAGGGGAGGGAACAGCGGCCCGATTTTGATCCCCGGTAAATCCAACGAAAGTAAAATTCTTCATGCAGTTAGGGGGAAAGATCCTGAAACCAGAATGCCCCCAGAACCCAAAGTTCTGATTTCTAATGATCAATCTGCATTGATTGCAACCTGGGTTGATCAGGGGGCCTTTATTGCCAAGCAGGATTTGGTTGCAAGTTCCGTTGTGAAAAAAACACCCAGCACCCATTGGTCTTTTCAGCCGCTTGTAAAACCTATCATTCCTTCTGATAGTTCTTCTGGTTGGGTTAGGACCCCGGTTGATGTTTTTATTTATGAGCAAATGCGTAAAGAAGGATTGAGCCCTGCTAAAGAAGCTGATTCTCTGACTTTGTTGAGGCGGGTTTATTTAGACCTTACTGGTATCCCGCCTAGCCAGCTTGAAGTTGATGCTTTCTTAAACGATAAGCTTCCCGGGGCTTATGAGCGCGCAGTAGACCGTGCGTTGGCGTCTCCAAGGTATGGCGAAAAATGGGGCCGTTTCTGGCTCGATCTCGCTCGTTATGCTGATAGTGATGGTTATGAAAAAGATACGGGAAGACCCTTTGCGTGGCGTTACAGGCAATGGGTGATTGATGCCTTGAATGCAGATATGCCATTCGATCAGTTTACGATTGAACAGCTTGCGGGCGACTTGTTAAAGAACTCATCTGCAGAGCAAAAAGCTGCGACAGGTTTTCATCGAAACACGCTTACTAATAAAGAGGGTGGTGCGGATCAGGAGCAATTCCGGGTGGAAGCTGTTGTTGATAGGGCAAACACGACTGCAAAGGTTTTTCTTGGGTTGACCTTGGGTTGTGCGCAATGCCATGACCATAAATATGACCCCATCAGCCAGCGCGAGTATTATCAATTCTTTGCATTTTTCAACAGTGATACGGAAGTAAACATAGCAGCGGCGCCTTTGCCCGGCGAGCAAGAGTTATTCGCAAAGAAACAGCAGGAACATAAGTCCAAAGTGGATGTAATCAAGGTTTCATTAGATGTTAGGAAGAAAGAGCTTGGGAAAGACCTAGCTGATTGGGCTGCGAAATTAAAACCGGAAGGTGTGCCTGCGAAATTAAAACCCGTGATTAGTGTGGAGGCCTCTAAGCGAACGGATCTCCAAAAAAACGATCTAATAAATCACAGAGTTTCTCTGGATGAAAAAGCGAAGGGGATTCAAAAGCAAATAGCTGATCTTGAAAAAGCTGCACCAGCACCAACCATGGCACAAGCCTTGGCGTTAGGAAAAGAGCGGAAAACGAACATTCATATTCGTGGAGATTTTCTGCGCAAAGGAGTTGAAGTTGATCCCGAAACCCCAGGCGTGCTTCCCGCACCCATAACAAAAGAAAAACTCAGCAGGTTGGAACTCGCTCAATGGATTACCGATAAAGAGAACCCCCTGACCCGAAGGGTTATTGCGAACTGGGTTTGGCATAAGTTTTTTGGCAGGGGAATAGTCACCACCCTTGAGGATTTTGGAACGCAAGGTGAAAAGCCTTCCAACCCACAACTTCTCGATTACCTTGCATTCACCTTGGGTGATAACAACTGGAGTTTGAAATCTCTGCACCGATTGATTGTGACTTCTGCTGTTTATCGGCAATCCTCGATTGTCGAGGCCGCGAATTTCAAGAAAGACCCCTACAATATTTTTCTTTCAAGGCAGTCGCGGGTCAGGCTTGATGCAGAAGGTGTTCGAGATGTATTTCTTTCAGTAAGTGGGTTGGTTGATCAGCGGATTGGTGGGCAAAGTATTAAGCCTCCGCAACCGCCAGGCATTTCTGAATTAACCTATGCTAATGCTGTAAAATGGAATGAAAGCAAAGGCTTGGATCGGTATCGTAGGGGGTTATATATTTGGTTTCAGAGAACGAGTCCCTATCCTTCCCTGATGCTTTTTGATGCGCCCGATTCCAACCTCGCTTGTGTGCGCAGAGAGCGCTCTAACACTCCACTTCAAGCACTTGCCTTGATGAACGATGTTGCGTTTTATGAATGTGCCAAATCTTTGGGAGTAAGTTTAGCGAATGCTGATCTTCCGCTTGAAGGGAATATTCGCAGGGCCTTTGTAACCTGTTTGTCGCGGTTTCCCAGTGAGTCTGAGATGGTGCAAATGAAAAATCTTTTTGATCAATTTAGAAAGCATTATGGCTCAAATGCTGATCAAGCGAAGCAGGTTTTGGGAAATGGTACGGATTTGAAAGGTGATGTGGTTTTGAGTGCGGCATGGGTTGCGTTTGCCCGGGTACTCTTAAACCTTGATGAAATTATTGTTCGTGATTAATCCAGATGAAAGACGAAACTGCGATGATACGATCTCAAAAATTATTCGATGAATACTGCCTGCAAGGTAGAAGATCTTTTTTAACCAATCAGGCAAGCGGACTGGGGTTGCTAGCAGCAGCAAGCATGTTGGCTGAAAACAAAGTACAGGCATCGGGTTCAGATTTATCACCCTTTGCAATCAGGGCCCCCCATTTTGCACCCAAGGCGAAATCAGCGATCTGCATCTACCTTGAAGGTGCGCCCAGCCAGATGGATTTGTTCGATCCCAAGCCAAAGCTAAAAGAATTAAACGGACAGAAGTTGCCTGATTCGATGACGAAGAATGTTCGGTTTGCATTCATTCAAAAAGAAGGCGCTCGAATTTTGGGCTCTCCCAGGAAGTTTGCAAAGTATGGCGAATGTGGCATGGAATTAAGCGATTTTCTTCCTCATATCGCAACTTGTGCGGATGATATCGCCCTTGTTCGTTCGATGCATACGGAAGCGTTTAATCATCATCCCGGGCAATTGATGATGAATACGGGAACTCCCAATTTTGGTAGGCCGAGCTTGGGCAGTTGGGTGAATTATGGACTTGGTAGCCCTTCGCAGAATTTGCCAGGCTATGTGGTGCTGAGTGCGGGCAGGGGAACAAGCGGTGGCACTTCTAATTGGTCGAGTGGTTTTTTACCCACCCCCTATACCGGCGTGCTTTTTCGTAACCAAGGCGAACCCGTTCTCAATTTAAATAACCCTTCGGGGTTCGATAGAAGCATTCAGCAAGCTAGCATCGAAGGTATTAAAAACCTTAATGCACTTCGCAATGAAATGGTGGGCGACCCCGAGATCAACAGTCGCATTGCCAGTTATGAGCTTGCGTTTCGTATGCAATCTGCAGCCCCTGAATTGATTGACTTGAAAAGCGAAACGAAGCAAACTCTCGATGCCTATGGGTTAGATCGTGATGAACCAGAACTTAAAGCAAGTAGGGGCGGTGGCAAAGGCCAGTTCCATTCGTTTGCAAGCAACTGTCTTTTGGCTCGTAGATTGGTAGAGCGAGGCGTTCGATTTGTTAGCTTGTTTCATGCCTCGTGGGATCATCACAGTAATCTTGATGCTGAGTTGAAGCAAAATTGTTTGATGGCAGATCAACCCGTTGCAGCGTTAATCAAGGATTTAAAGCAGCGGGGGTTATTGGATTCAACTTTGGTGATATGGTTATCTGAGTTTGGGCGAACGCCCTTGGGCGAAAACCGTGGTGGCTCTGCTAATGTCACCGGGCGCGATCATCACCCCTTTGCCTTCAGTATTTGGATGGCGGGTGGCGGCATAAAGGGCGGTCAGGTTATTGGTAAAACCGATGAACTGGGCTGGAATATTACAGAAGAGCCCATTCATATCAATGATCTTCATGCAACTTTGCTACATCTTTTTGGCATGGATCACTTGAAGCTATCATATAAATTTCAGGGCAGGGATTTTCGACTTACCGATGTTGCAGGCAAAGTTGTAAAGAAGCTGCTTGCGTAATCAATGGCACTAACTAATTAAGGTAGAACATGAAGAAGATCATTCGCGAAGATGCTCGTAAATTTGCTTTCGATTACAATGATAAGCCGCTTATCCATGTAAAGGCGGGCGAGAGATTAGAAATTGAAACTTGGGATGCGGGCAGTGGTTTTTTTAAAAGCTCTGCTGATAAAGCCATTCCGGGAAATCGCCCGGGTTTTGATCGGGTTCCACCTCTTGCCAACCCGATTGCGGGTCCGGTTTTTATTGAGGGCTTAGAGCGTGGTGATACCCTTGTTGTAAATATTCATGAAATTGAAGTTGAAAAAACTTCGTGGGTTGCGATTGGACCAAAAAGAGGGCCATTAGGGGAATCCACCCGCTGGCCTGAACTTTCTAGCGAATACACCACCATGGTGTTTAAACATTCGGTGGGCCCAAGTGGCACAACCATGGATGGCACTCTTCATTTCAACGATAAGATTTCTTGGCCTATTACTCCTTTTGTTGGAACCCTAGGCGTTGCACCTGATCGCGAAGTTGCAACCAGTATTGATGGGCAGGGCGATTGGGGCGGGAATGTGGATATCCGCGATTGCAAGCCGGGGAACAAGGTTTTTCTTCCTGTTTATCATCCAGGCGGCCTCTTCTATCTAGGCGATG
>QWPF01000139.1 GCA_003671255.1 Planctomycetota bacterium
ACAACCAACTGACGTAATCCATCCTTGCCCCAATTGGATTGCATATGGCCGCCTGTATAAGAGAAAGCCCTGCCACCCTTGGAGGATTCAAACGCCCAGCCAACGGTTTCGGGATTTGGTGCGTTCTTCTTAGCTGAAGCGGTGCTTCGCATTTTTTCAGGTGGGTTGATCATAACTAAAGGGGTAACACCCTTGGCAGCAAAGTTCATATGAAACAACCAGCCTTCATCAACTTCGAATGGAGTAACTCCCCGTGTGATTGGATGTTTTGCAAATTGATCAACTGTTGAAACCCAATGGCCTCTGCAAGAAATACTTTTCTCCCAAACGCCACCCGCCCACTCCAAAGCAAGGCTCTTGCGATCTGCAGGGTATTCGATGCAATTATGCAAATGAACCAAACCTGCACCTTTGGAAACTGCATTTTCGATCACTTTAAGTTTGGAAGGTTCCAGATAGGCTTGTTTGCCATCACCTGTTAAGAAAAAGACAATCGCAGAGGCATCGTCAAAGACTTTTTCATTTTTTGGCCAGCCATCGCGCACCAAAATAGGATGCACGCCCTGAGTTTGTTCAAGCATATTCGCCAATAGAACAATACCTGCAAAGTATTCATGTTCGCCTGTGGGTTTAGCTTCGGGTTTACCAGCTATTAGGATTATCTTTTTGGCTTTTTCAGAAGTAGGCAACTGCTCCAACTTTGGGGTATCCCAAAAAGCAAGGGTTGCAGAAACTGAAACAAGCAAAGCCATCAAAGCTGCAAATCGCATCGCATCATCTCCATGAAATAAGTAAGATCTAATTATCATGAAGGTTTCAAAAATCACATGCAAGCAGAATTTCCCTAAAAGGAAAAACACTGCACTGATTAAAGAAGATAAAACTGGTTATGCAGCCATCCGTTTTTCAGAATTCATCTCGCGGACAAGAGTGGATTTCATGACATCTTCGAGTGCGACAAGGGCACGCGCAGCAGTTGCGCCATCCAAAACACGATGATCAAAGGTTAGGCGGACATCGAGGTTGCCTTCTTTATCAAGCATGCCGTAATGTATCTGTGTGGTAAGAATCGGCATAAGATTAAGCAAACCTGCACCCATAGAGCTTACCGAAGAAATCGCAAAGGTGCCAAAGTTATGGCATCGCCTAGGCCCTTCAACATTAAGGGTGTACCACCAAATGAATTTTCGGATAATTGAAGGTACAAGGCTAAGGGCCCGGGTTCGGGTGTAAGAGCGTACCTCTTCAATCGGGTCATCCTTATGATGCCTGATGATGTCATCAATTTCGATGAGTGTGCGATTTTCCGGCGCACGCACATAGCCATAGATCACGACATTTTCGTTATTGACAACCCGTTCAACATTAATGGAGGCAATGCTATGGGGGTGTTCATAAAACTTGGGCCAGGGGAAACTCATGAAGCTTCTGCGCAATTCGGGGAAATCCCGTGCGACCAAACCATAACCCTTTGCAAAAATACTTGTCCAACTCGGTTTATCAGGGCTCATCTGCCTGGCTATTTTCACCGAAGATAAGCTCATTTTTCTCTCAACAGTTGCAATCGGGATTTTGGCACTGAAGTGCATCAGATCGAGCACGATTTTTCTGTAAGGAGAAAGCGAAAGGTAATGCCCGGATGCTTTTGTCATGTTCCACACAGTCCATTTAAACTTTTCATCTACGAAAGTTAGTAGGCACTTAATAGTAATTTCCCGTAATTATCAATATCTGTTTTGGAGTTGGTAATCTGAGAAAAAACGGTAGAATTCGTTCGCATGAACCCCATTTATTCAACAAAATAGGGTATATGAATCGACTATTCGCCTATGACGAAAGAACCTTAAAGAGTATTATAACACCTTATATTTCATCCTTTTAGGGACAACCACCATGCGAACCACCTTAATACCCACGCTTACCATACTTATCCTTGCCTCTCCATTATTTGCAGCAGAGCCCAAAGCATTTCTCAATATTCCTTACACCGAAACAAAGAACGAAAAGCAAACCCTTGATCTATTCGCTCCACCTGATGCAAAAAACCTACCCATCATATTTTGGATACATGGGGGTGGCTGGCAGGCAGGCAACAAGGAAGATGTTCAAATCAAACCCCAGGCCTTCACTGCAAAAGGTTTCATTTTTGTCTCCACCAATTATCGCTTGATCCCCGCTGCTTCCATAAAAGAGATGGCTGGAGATATCGCTAAATCAATGCGCTGGGTTTACGATCATGCAAAAGAATACGGGGGCGACCCAAGCACCTTCCTTGTTATGGGGCATTCTGCAGGGGCGCAACTTGCTGCCCTGCTTTCCACCGATGACTCTTACCTAAAAGCAGAGAAATTACCCCTGACGATTATCAAAGGTTGCGTACCCGTCGATGGCGACACCTATGATGTACCTATGCAAATCGCAATGGTGATTGAACGCAGTGCCATAAGTTATCGAAAGAAATTCGGGGATGAGAAACAACAGAAAGAATTATCGCCAGTGACTCATGTCGCAAAAGGGAAAAACATACCACCCTTTTTGATACTGCATGTAGCAGGCCATCCAGAAACAGGCGGTCAATCTCAGCGTTTGGTGAAAGAATTGAAGGCTGCAGGGATTTCTGCTAGTGCCTATCCATCCGAGGGCAAAACCCATGGCAGCATTAACGCAGACCTCGGGAAAGTTGATGACAAACCAACTATAGAGTTGTATTCGTTTCTTGAAAAAGTGTTGAAGAAGTAAGGCTCTTATTTTAATCAGCAAAGGGATTTATCATGAAAAAGTACCTGTTTGGCGTATTGGCATTTTTGGTTTCAACCATGTTGGTACAAGCAGCGGAAAGCGCTGATGAGTTGGCAAAAAAAACAGCAGGTGATTTTCTTGAAGCATTTAAATCCAACAAGATTGAAGCTGCGATGAAAATTGCGAGCACTCCTTTCTATATAAAAAATCGCGACCTGATCAAAGATAAGGCCGAGCTAGAAAAACACTTCGATGAAGAATTCAAAAAGAATGCAGGCAAAGTAAATGACCTGACTCATTCAGTTAAAGAAATCCATGCTTTCGAAAACATCAAGGAAAAGATCAACGAAGATAAAGAAAAAATCAATGAGGTTTTAAAGGATGGTGATCGAGTGGTTTTATTGGAAGTAAAAATTGGTGATAAGGAAATGACTGTTGCAATTGCAGTAGCACTTCGCCAAGGTAAAGCTTCTGTGGTTGGCGTAAGCAAGGTTTCAGAGAAGTAAAAATCACGCCATTGCTGCAACAAACCTACAAATAATTCATATTCGAATAATTTTTGGCCCCTTTAGATAAGTTTTATCGCTCTACTAAGTAGGGTGATAAAACTATTTTCAAAATAATTGCTTTTTAAGATCGCATTGTGCATCTTTTCTATTCCATGGTGATATAATGCAGTGATGTGATTGGTTTAAACCAAAGGGGGCATTATGTTCCGATTCACTACTTTGACTGCGCTTGTTTTATCTTTAGGGTATATTAATGACACCCGGGGTGCCTGAGGCACCGGCCCTTCGGGATCGACCTGTAAGGTCGGATCTAAAACAGTCAGAACATCACCTAGTTCCATGGGAAACAGGAACACCAATCAAGGCGCTTCCCCTACCCTGACAAACCTAATGAATTCTATAGGATCAGCCAAATCAAACCTGGCCTCTGCTGGAACTTTTTATGGTGGGCACAAAGGCAAAGCTACAGAAGAGTTGGACAAAGCCATAAAAATGATCAACATTTATGTGCCACAAACAAAAAATAGTACTGCGATGGGGACTGGAAAAGAATCCACTTCGCAATCGCAATCACAAAGCATAGATACCAATGCTTCAAATAAGAAGTTAAGGCAGGCAAAGCAAGCGATCGATAATTCCATAGGTATCATGTATGCAACTAAAAACCCTAGTTTTGAAAACCAACTTTTGGTCTCGTATTTCAAGAAAGCAAGCAAAGAAATCGACTTGGCTCTCAAGTATTAACCACTTGAAGGCATAGCTAAAAAAAGAAGCCGGTTCACTTCAGTGAGCCGGCTTCTTTTGTATTAATCAGAAACAATTGACGTGGTTGTTACTTCAGGTCAATTTTAAGCGAGTTCTTTTCGCCTGCTTTGATCTCGACTGATATATCTGTGGTGTTTACCGATTCATATTTGGTTGGGATATCGGATTTGAAACCGCCTGGGGGTGGTGGTGCAAGCACGCCGGGTGAGATTTCCTTCGTCATATTTTTTGCAGCGGTCACTTTGTATTTGCCTGCAGGGGCGCCATCATCTTTGCCATAGGTGGCGATAGAAAACTTGCCATCCTTATCAGATATACCCCGAGGTGCCACCTTGCCCTCAGAATGATGCAAAGAAACAGAAACTTCAGCAGCGGGTTTGCCATTAAGGGTTACAACGCCATCCACGGGCGTGGTAGAAAGTTTTTCAGGGCCTTTGGGTGCATCAGAACCACAACCTAGGGTTGCAATCATGCCAAGGATGAATGCAAAAGGAAGATAAAGCTTCATGGTCATTCTTTCTAAGAAAATAAGGATTATTGAGAAATAGCTTCTTCGCCTGCGCGGGTACCCATTGCACCAAAGATTCCGAAGGGGCTTGGTCCGGAAAGGCCTGTGCCAGTGGCATTCTGATTCCCAGAATCAATGTTATTGGTAATGAACCGAACGGAGGCATCGCCAAAAACTGCAACGACTCCACCGGTGTGGGCACTGCTAGGCGGGTACATTCCAGAGCCTGCATCCCAACGCACCCAACAACAAGCGGGGCTACTATTAGGGGCAGCATTGGTGGAGATACCTGAAAATCCAGAACCACCATCATGCCAGCGAACGCCAGACCAAGTTGTAAGATCACCTTGAGCAACTGATGTAGGAAAAGAGCGGTTTGCAAAATCAAAAGAAGCCCTGCATTGATTCGGGGTGGTGAACCAATTGCCCGCCTGGATATAGGTCATGGTCATATCACGGGCACTGCCACTTGAGGCCCTTCTGCGTTCAGCCATTGCCAGGGTGTTGCTGGTACCATCCTTAATATCTTTAAATTTTAGACCAGTTCGTACCCCAGATAAAGCAGGGGTCTGATAGGAAGTAAACATCCCACGCTCACGCGCAGATTGAATCTGGTCGATTGAATCGCCCAGACAAAACATGTAGTTGGTATGTTGGGTGGTGTTGGAAGCGGGTAATGGAGCTGGGTCGGAGGGGCATAACAACCCAGGAATTTTTTGGTTTTGATTGAGGAAAGTCGCCCACCATGGATCTTTATCGCCATCCGTTGCTTCAATCTTGGCAAACAAAGCTGCCTGTTCTAAATAAGGCAATAAAAGTAAAACCCCACTCTGCCTATAGTTGACGGTACTCGCAGGAACAACACTAAGTTGCCCCTGATGCCAAGGGAGTGCCCCCGTGGTACTTTCAAAATTATGGATGGCCAAACCAAGCTGTTTAAAGTTATTGGTACACTGCGTACGAGCCGCTGCTTCACGCACCTTCTGTACCGCTGGCAAAAGCAAGCCAATCAAAATGGCGATAATCGCAATCACCACCAAAAGCTCGATAAGCGTAAATGCAGACTGATTATTTTCATTACATCATTTCCAAAACAGTGTATAGGCAGTTGTAAGTTGTACTTTATTTTACGGCCCTCGACAAACCTAATTTGGTCAAAACAATTTAATTTGAGAGTGTCTTTTTTCTTAAAGATGGAATACTCTTATTATAATGATATTGCTGAGATATTGCTGAGATATTGCTAAATTTAGCTAAACTGTGCCCTTATAAGCCCCACGTTGATGTATATCCTGCCAATTGAACTTAGACCCTAAGCCCATACCTAGTTAAGACCCTTACGAAAGAACTATCATGTATCATTCAATTAAAACTCTACTCTTGATTCCAATTCTCCTGCTGGCGACATTCAACAGCCTAAGTGCTCAAGAAAAAACTAAGTCGCAATGCTACTTGATTGGAAACTCGCTAACTTGGGATACTTCACCCAAGTTGCTGAGTGGGGATGTTCAATGGCATGTAGATTGTGGAGTCCCTTTACCCTTCATTTATGCCCACCCCGAAAAGCCATGTGTTAAAGAATCCACCCTATGGCCAACTGCCCTGCGTGATAAACAATACGACTTCATCTCGGTGCAGCCCCATTATGGTTCGACCCTTGCACAGGATGTTGAAATAATATCTGCATGGATGAAATTGCAACCCAAGGCAGTATTTGTCATTCATTCAGGTTGGGCATGGCATACCAAGCGTGCTGATGAATTTGCAAGTTATGCATCACCCGAACAAATGACACATAGCCCCATTTATATCCGCGCATTAATTGCAGAGTTACAAAAACTTCATCCCGGGCGCGAATTACGACAGACCCTTGCCCAAAACCTGCTTGCCTCACTCGCAGAGGATATTTCAGCAAACAAAGCCCCATTCAAAAATGTTGCAGAATTATATCGCGATGACATTCACTTAACCCATAGCCATGGAAAATACCTTGCCCATAACGCAATGCGATTCGCAATGGGCCAACCTTTTTCCCAAGCTGGATTCGAAAAGCTGGACCCCGAGGTTAAGAAATATCTTGATACCGTGCTGGCAAAACTTGGCGCATCAGCTAGCGATAAAACCCTGCTCACCCAAATTCTTTCCATCGAGGAAAAGGTCGACCGCTCATCCTTGATCGCAAAGATTTCGGACCCGAATTTAAAAATGAAACTAATGGTACTACTACCTGAAATAGAAGAAGCAGCAAAGTTGCGACGCAGCACTCTTTTGCTGGATGCAGAAATCAAGGAACTCGGAGGCAAACTAATCTGCACACCTACCGCACCCCAATGGCTTTACCTTGCTACCTCTGATACTGCCACCGAAATCTTTGATGTTCCCGCAGCGATCGATCTCTACAATGGCAACAACCCACTCAAAGGCAAAGGCGGGAAAAACGAACGCGTCACCGATGATTGGCTCAAACGACTTTCAAACATTTCCACCCTGCGCAAAATCGATCTCGCAAATTGTGCAATCCAAGGTGATGGCTTAAAACATATCTCCTCACTCAAGGGCCTGCGCGAACTCAACCTAACTTTAACCCCCGTAAATGATGAAGCGCTTAAACATCTTTCCGGCTTGACCGAACTACGAAATCTAGGCCTAGCCTCCACCCAGTCCACAGGCACCGGTTTCACTCATCTAAAGTCCCTTACCAAGCTTGAAAATGTCAACTTCCACTTCACACCTCTTAACGATGCTGGCTTGCAAGCGATCTCTCAACTCCCGCTTTCAGGCAGGCTTTGGTTCGCTCATACCAAGTTCACCGATCAAGGGGCCACGCATCTTAAAAACCTGACCCAACTAAAACGATGTGGCATTGGCAGTGCCGACAAGGCTAGCTCAGGCGAAGCCATCGCTGCTCTATCAAATCTAGCCCTAGAAGATCTGACCTTGCTGGATAACCAAGCAAATGCTGTGGGAATTGCTCATGCATCAAAGATCGCAACATTACTTCGATTTGATGTTTCCCATGCCCCCACCGTTAAAGATGATTCGTTGCTTCTAGTTGCGCAAATGCCCAAGCTGGAAGAATTTAAACTTGGTAGTGCCCTGGTTACAGATGCAGGCATTCAAGCACTTGCAACTTCCAAGTCTTTGAA
>QWPF01000014.1:0-36969 GCA_003671255.1 Planctomycetota bacterium
TTTATTATCTTTACCCATAGGTTGCCCCTGCTTGTTGTCACCACTCTTGGGGGCGCCACCTTTTTCTTCCATACCTTTGGCATCCGGCGTCTTGCCCTTAGGATCATTGCCCTTAGGATCGTTGCCCTTAGGATCGTTGCCTTTAGGATCATTGCCCTTAGGATCATTGCCCTTAGGATCATTGCCCTTAGGATCGTTGCCCTTAGGATCGTTGCCCTTGGGATCGTTACCCTTAGGATCATTGCCCTTGGGATCATTGCCCTTGGGATCATTGCCCTTGGGCATGTTCTTATCTAAGCCCTTAGCGTCATTTTTTCCTGCATCGTCCTTGTTATCATTTCCTTTCGAATCCCCTTTTTTGTCTGCGGGATCTTTGCCCATTGGGTTTTTGTCATCTTTGCCTGAGTTGTCTGGGTTGTTTTTAGCAAGGGCGTCATTCAACCTTTTTTCCTGATCTTTAAAGTCTTCATTATTGCCCATTGGATCATTCTTAGCATCTTTGTCATTGCCTTTGTTGTCGGGGTTGCCCTTACCTTTTTCATCGTTTTTAGATTTCTCTTGGCCCTTGCCTTCGCCCTGATTTCCGCCATCGGCTTTATCAGCACTTTCTTTGCCTTCAGCTTTTTCACCCTGCTGGCCTGGTTGTTGCTTTTCGTCGGAGTTTTTTTGATCTTGTGGGTTTTTCTTTTGCTCCTCGCGCTGTTGGTTCTCTTTCTTCAGCTTTTCGTCCTGCTTTTGTTCGTTCTGTTTTTTGTCTTCTTCAGCTTTTTCCTTATCTTTTTTAGCTTGTTCATCAGGGGCACGGTCTGCAAAAGTGAGCCTGAAGACTTTACTTTTACCAAGGTTGGGCTTGGGGAAATCGCAGGCATCTTCAGCTTCAAGCCAATAATCGAGGTAAGAACCAGAAGTTGCTTTATAAGCGAGCCCATCTTCCGCCTGAAGCGAAGCGATGTTGATAAAATCCTTGTAAAGCAGGCTGGGAAGATTACCTCCCGAAGGAAGCTTGAGCGCTTTTTCATCGCGATAAACTTGGGGACGCAATGGGCGGTCTCCCGATGCAATCATCTTTAATACGACTTTATTAACACCAAAATCATCAACAATTTTAGCTTCAAGATCAAGCACGCCATTAACTGAAGCAGTGGCTTCCTTACCAGGCGACATTAAATCAACCGTAGGTGCTGCATCCGCAATGGCTTCGAGCGGGGCTGGCATTGCATCTACATACTCATCCCTGACGGAAGAGGTAAATTCAATTTGATAAGTGCCTGATTGAGAAAGAACAAAAGAGGCTTCCATCAAGGAAGGATCGGAAGGCGATTTGATCAAATAGACTTTGTCGGTTTTATCTTTACCATAGAAAAAGCGAACGGTGCCATCTTTGACGGCGCAGTTGGCACGAACACGGATTTTAACCGCGGTGCCTGCAGGTGCAGAAATCTTACGCTGCGCAGTAGTGGCTTCAGGCAATCCTGTGTAGGCCCTATATTTATAGGCAGCTTGAAAATCAACGATAAGCGGAGTCAACCGAACATCGACCTGATAATCTTTGGTTTTGGCATCGCCCGCAGCGACCATGTAAGAAAAACCGCTACGAACTTCGCTTGAAGGTATGCGGATTTTATGCTCACTGCTTAACTCCCCTGCGCCTAGAAACTTGGTCTGCCAAGGTTCATTTTCATGGTATCGCATCATAAGCCTGGGGGATTCTGGACTGCCTGCTGATGGCAACTTGCCCGTAACCTTGACCACAATATCAACCGGCATACCCATCGCAACAGTGATGTTGCCTTGTTCGGGCGTGAGGATCGCAACCGTGTTTCTAGTTGCAATAGTCGTTTCAATAAAAGGCGTGAAGGTTCTACCAAGCATGGAAAAGAATGGTGCTTTCCCGAAAATCACCATGAGAATTACTAAGGCGAAAAACAACCCACCAGCAAGAGTTCCGATCATAAAAAGTTGCTTGCTCGAAACAAACTCTTCATCTTCGTGGGGTTTCAAATCTTTGGCGGCGCGCTTTCCCAGTGCCAATTTCACCGATTCAGGAATTCTATCATTTTTAAGATCAACCCAGTTGACGAGGCTATTCTTGGCATCGGGAATCGCCTGCTCTAAAATCAAAGCTGCATAAATGGGATTAACTGATTGCACAAGAGGCGTTAAAATCCGCTTGTAAATCCACCATCCCACAGAAACAGCAAACCCTGCAAACAAAAACTGTCTGGCCAAAGACGAAAGCGTTAGAAAGCGATCTAACAAAATCACAATCAAACCATACGCAAAAAGCATCACCAGCAAACCAAAAACACCCGTGCCTACATCAATCCAACGAATCTGTTTTTCAATACGGTTGATTTGATCTTCAACAGCCCTTTCGCTTCGGGAAGTTCGGGGCTCAGGTGGTGATTTTAGTTCAGTAGCCATTGCAATCAATTCTCCCAGAAAGGAAGCTCTCAACTTTATTTATTCTAGCTTAAAGACACATCAAATACTTCGCAAATTTTCAACATAGCAAAAGAACCTTTTACTCATACTTTTCGCACCAAAGGTAGACAATACCAACTAACAAGGGTAGTATGCCCTGATAACAAGACGAGGCAACGGGCCAAAAGATTGCAGAACCTGCCTAAATACTCAAGGAATCGCAAAATGAACGCTACAACCCGCAGAAACTTCCTCACTTATGCACCTTCCATCGCCACATTAGCCTGTATTAACCCAGCATTTGCTGCCCAAAACACGAAAATCGAACCTAAAAGCATCCCTTTTAAACTTGGCCTCGTTACCTACAATCTCGGGGCAAAACTTGACCTACCCGCACTTCTAAGGGTCTGCAAAACCACAGGAATCTCCCCTGTTGAGCTTCGCACCACCCATGCACACAAAGTCGAACCCACTCTTTCCCCCGATGAAAGAAAAGATGTTCGTAAAAAATTCGCTGATGCAGGCATCGAAATCTGGGGCGCTGGTTCGGTCTGCGAGTTCCACTCAACCAGCAAAAAAACAGTCGATGAAAACATCGAAACTTGCAAACGATTTGTCGACCTCGTTCGCGACATCGGGGGCAAAGGAGTAAAAGTCAGGCCCAATGGCCTACCCAAAGAAGTCCCCATCCCTAAAACTTTGGAACAAATTGGAAAGGCTCTCATCTCTTGCGGGAAAGCTGCAAGCGATGCTGGTATCGAAATCTGGGTGGAAGTTCATGGTGCAGGTACCGCCAAACCTGAAAACATGAAAACCATCATGGAACAGTGTGGCCATGCTTCGGTTGGGGTTACTTGGAATTCAAACCCCGATGATATAAAAAATGGCAGTGTGGAAGAATCTTTCAAAATGCTGCAACCTTGGATTAAATCTTGCCATATCAACGACCTGTACAAGAACTCGCTGGGCACTTACCCTTACCGCGAATTATTCAAGCTATTCAGGCAATCAGGCTACAACAGGGCTACCATGATTGAAGTGGGGAAAACCTTCCCCGATGAGGCATCAACCATTGAGTTTTTACACACATACAAAGGCCTCTGGACAGAACTTGCTTCTGCATAATTCGGATTTAACTTTCATGGGACAAACGCAACGAATCGAACTAACCCTTGGCAACCTGCGAAGGTATGCTTTACTGCGAAAACCACGCAACTATTCAAAGCCCTGCCCAATGCTGATCATGCTTCATGGAGCAGGAGGCACCGCAACCTGGACTCTCGACGAAACCGAACTTGATAAATTCGCAGATGAAAAAGGAATCGTCCTGCTCCTTCCCGAGGGCACTAGGGAAGATATGAACCGGGGGCCGGGATTTCTACAAAATCCCCAAGTCTGGAATGATGGCTCACCTAGAGCACAAATGGGACAGCCAGGCGTTGATGATGTCGCATTTCTTGATCTCTTAATCGATCATGTTTTAAATCTAAAGCTGATTGATCCAGCGAAAATATTCATGGCTGGCTTTTCGAATGGTGCAGGCATGACCTTTCGTTTCGCAAGCGAAGGAACTCACAAACCCTCAGGAATTGCACCTGTTTCAGGTCTAATGCGACAAGATCAGCAACCCTCCATCCTAGCAATTCCCACAATTTACATCATGGGAAAAGCGGATCCTTTGATGCCTTTTGAAGGCGGTTCAATCATTTCGCCTTGGAGCCGTCTTTCAGAAAACAGGCCCGCAGTTTCTTCCACTATTGCCTCTTGGGAAAAAGCTCTGGGAGGTGTTAACACCTCAAGTAAAACCGAAACTCAAAACGGGGTTCAAATCATAGACAGGCGCTGTGGGCAGCTCGACACATCTTTCCGAACCATTGTGGTGGAAGAATTAGGGCACCATTGGCCGGGCGGTAAGGGAACGCTGAACAAGCGCCTTGCAGGCAAACCTTCCAACAAGATTCATGCGTCTTCAGAGATCTGGAATTTTCTCAACGGCTAGAATGAGAAGAGCACTGATTTATCTAGGTTGCCTACGGCGCAAGCAAAGAGGTGGTTGCAGGATTTCTTGTAAAACTAAAGCGGAGCCAATCACCTTGGGGCCTTTTAAAAGCGCGAGGGCCTCGGTAATCAGAGGGCTGGTTTTAGAACCGAATTTTCGATCCGAGCCTTTAATTATCGTAGCCGGAGAGAGTGGTAAAACTTCCGACTCGCTCGCCACCTTTTTTATTGTTCCAGTTTGCAACTGAATATCTGAAGGCACAAACGCTCTTGGCTTTTCATCCACCAACAATGGCACATCAAGTGGCTCAACCTTATTTCTTTTAGAGGTGTTTTTAGGGGTTCGTCGTTTTTCTTTGGGAGTTTCAGGTTCAACATAGAGAGAAGCCATGGGTACTGAATCGGGTTTGGCCCTACGCTGCTTGGCTTCTTGAAAAAACCGCTCGAGGTCTGAAAGCGGAGGCTGGTTGCCCAGCCCCAGGTTTTTAGCCCCGGCGTTCGGATTTGGAGGAGCATTTTTATTGGCACCCGCCAACGAACTTATAATCCAGATTACAAACGCAATCCCAGGAATTATAAACCCTTCCCACCCTACTGCAAAAATCAAGTCCATAGCAAATACCTGATTAAAGATTTAGGAAGAGGCCCTTTCTGGAGAACCCGCAATTGCATTGCGCATTTGCGTGTCAGACTGCAAGTTTTTCATTTGGAAGTAATCCATGTAACCCATTTTGCCTTCGCGGATTGATTGCGAAATCGCCTTGGGTACTTCTGCTTCTGCAAGGATAACCTGAGCGCGATTTTCTTCGGTCTTCGCGCGCATTTCCTGCTCTAATGCCACAGCAAGAGCTCTGCGCTTTTCAGCATTTGCCTGCGCAACCCGAAGATCTGCGCCTGCCTGCTCTTCCTGCAATTTTGCTCCCACATTCACGCCCACATCAATTTCAGCCACATCGATCGATACAATTTCAAACGCTGTTTGAGAATCCAAGGCATTCTTCAAAACCGCCTGAGAAATCAAATTCGGATTTGCAAGCACATCGGTATGATGCTCTGCACTACCAATCGCTTTTACAATACCTTCGCCAACACGGGCAATAATCGTTTCTTCGGTAGCACCACCAACCAACCTGTCGAGCTTGGTTCGAACCGTAACACGCGCACGGGCACGCAACTGAATACCATTTCTGCAAACACCATCAAGAGTCGCCTTACCTTTAGAAGGATCAGGGCAATCAATAACTTTGGGATCTACACTGCGCTTGACTGCTTCATAAACATCACGGCCAGCAAGATCGATTGCAGCAGCGGCACTCCATTTCAAATCCATCTTAGCTTTGTGGGCTGCGATAACAGCACTCACCACTTTCTGCAAATTACCTCGGGAAAGCGCATGTGCTTCCATATCTTGTGGGCTCACATCCTTGACACCAGCTTGAACCAATGCAATTTTTTGTTTCACAATCGTCGCGTAATCAAGCCCGCACAACTTCATTCGCAACATATCTACAAACCCAATTCCTGCTCCCGTCAAAAACGACTGAACCCAAAGACCCACGAAGTTCAAAAGAAAGAATGCTACAAGAAGAAATATGATAAATCCGATAACACCCCCTACTAGGTAAACGGTATTAATCGAATCAGTAGCAGCTAGAATTTCACCAAACATTGAACTCTCCCTTTATATTCAGACAGTTATTCGCAATTAAAACTAGTTTAAATCCATGTTAGAGATTTGCATATTCTCAAACCCTGAGGCAACAAAAGGTTTTACCACCACATGCCCGCCTTGGGCCGAAATACAAACCACAGTCAAGCCTTCAGCAATCAATATTCCCTCGCTAATTGCATCAATCCTGCGACCTTCGAAGTCTACTATACCAGATGGGCGCAATTCTGAAAGCGTTTTACCTGTTTTCCCGACTAATAGATCCAGAACTTGATGGGATGGCATATTTCCTATGGTTTCCTCGGCGGCAACGCTTCGGACAGTCATTTTTCTGCCCATGCTGGTACGAGGCCAAGCCCAGAAGAATAATTTTAAAGCAACGGGAACCCCAACTCCTGACAGAGTTAAAAAAATCGCCCCCTGCAGCAAACCCTGCTTAAATGCAAAAGTAATACCCACAATCATGCTCGAAAGCGCAAGCATGCCAAGTATGCCACCCGTGGGAAGAAACAATTCCAAACCAAACAGCAGAAACCCAATCGACACCAAAAAAGCTGCAAAAGTTAAGTTCGATGAATCCATGGGTACTTCTTTTCCTTTTTACATTTCATTCAAATATTAATGCAACAAACACATTCTTTAGAGAAAGAACTCAGAAAACTTCACAAACAACAATTTTACTACCTTCAACCAAGCATACTTTTATTTTAGCTCCCTGAACGATGAAACCGCCATCCGAGACCACATCCAGCCAATGATCACCAAACTTTGCTTTTCCCGAAGGATGCAACGAAGTTTCTGCAACACCGATCGAACCTAATAAACCTGCCAACCCTTGATGCAACTCATCTTCTGCAAACAAAGGCTGATCATCATACTCGGGGGGTTTAAGAAAAAGTTTGCTGGTCATCGGCATGGAAGGCAAAAATTGCGCAATAATAACCACACTTACCAAGGCCCCCATGCAACTAATGCCATAAGGAGCCATCGATTTTCCGAGTCCAACCCATTCATCAGGGTTTTTGGGCCAATGACCATACGCTACTAATCCGAGGCTTCCTAAAACCAATAAAATTCCAGCAATTCCAGTAATGCCAAATCCGGGAAGAATAAAAATTTCGACACCAATAAGAATCATTCCCAAGAAAAAAAGAAAGATTGCGAGCCAGAAAATCTGACCCGAAAACTGCGAGTGCGACCAGAAAAACAAAACAAAGAAGAACGCTGATAAAACTCCGGGCAGGCTTATCCCAGGCATCTTAACTTCAAGTATAAGACAAGTGATTGCAAGCATGATCAGAACCACCCGAGTCCAGGGATGGGTCAGAAACTCCGCCAACTCATCCAGCCAATCCGTTCCTGAAATAGGTACGCTTTCCATCTTGAAGTTTTCAGAAAGTAATGCACTTTCAACATCCTTTGCCACGGTATTTACCATCCCTATTCTTGAATCGGTTGCCTGCTCCGCCCGAAGTCGCAACGGTTTGTTTTCATCTTCCTTGGAGAAGGGCTTAATTTGTAATTCAAGTTTAAGCGCAGGTTGATTGACCAAATCTTCAGAATCGATCAACTTGGTTTCACCTGTAACTTTGTGAACCACCAACGCTATTCTGCTTGATGAATTCAAAAACGCCTCTGCTAATAATTTAGCTTCCAGCTTGCTTGCGATTTTTTCCTGCAGCAAATCCTCTAATTGAGTGCGCAGCCTCAACCGGGTTTCTGGATTAGAAATCAGAGCATCATCCAACGGCCCTAGCGAGGCGCCCTCTTCCATGATGATTTTCGAACAAGCAAGCGACATGATTAGCGATAGGTCTCTTGCCCGCGTGGTATGAAAAGCAATCGTTTTAATGGGATTAACGCGGGATGACTTTTCCAGATCACGAATAAAGCTGGCAATCTCAAGCGCGGACTCCGCCATTCCTTGGCCACACTCAAACTGCAAAATCAGACAGTTGGCGCCCTGCCCTACGGCCCTGCTTACCCTGCGCTTGAATCGCTCAAATAACTCGGGGTTAATCGGTCCCGTCAACACGATACGCCAAGGCACCAACTCCCGATTAGAAACCGTTGCGTCGCCCAGACTTTTTGCAGATAATCTAAGAATTGCAGCAAGTGCACCAAGAGTTTCCGCAGGTTCCTGCTCAGAAATGCCAAAAGTTTTAGCGGCTGCAAAATCGTAACGCCCCTCTTTTCCCGCCTGCAAAACAATTTCACCTTGTGGATCTTCACCACGCTCGACAAAAATTTCCCTGCCCTTGGGGTTGGTGGCTTTAACTATCACCAAATCTGGTGCGTACATTTTCCGAATCACCACCCGGGCAAATCTTCCTGCAGTTATTTCATCGTAGGCCGTTCGTATGGTGTTACTCAAAAATTCCCCGCTATCACCTACCACTCCGCCCACTAGCGCATCTTTAGAATAATAAATATTGTCGCAAGCAAGCAAAGGAAGCACCCCGTGCCTTTGCACCTCGCCATGCACCCAACCAAAAATCGTCAAACTGCCCCGATTTTTTAACAGGCGCAAGGATTGTGCGAGATCGTAAGCAGGGCCAAACTCAGAGGTGAAGGCTTTTCCCTGGGGATTAAAGTCAAGGATCAATTTGAAAACCGGCCGTTCTGCAGCGGGAACACCCTTCGTCTCAAGAATGAATTTGTCCAATGCCTCGAGAGCAAGATTGCGGATCCTTTTAGCAGCCTCGCTTTCAAAAGGAGTCGCTACAGGTATGACCACCGCAGGAAAAGGGGCGTTTGCAATTACATTTGAACTAAAGAAAAATGCGAAACCGATGAAAGGCATCAAGAAAAAATCACAGATGGCTAATCCAAGATATTTTAATTCTGCACAGAACTTCATCGATATTCCCATGGGATGTTTCATATCAGTTATTATATCTTCTCTGAGGCATTTGATTCAAATTCTTCTTCGATCGCCAACTTTTCACCCGTCAAAGTTTCGTCTGCTGCTTTGCCATACTTCGATAACACCAGCAATAACCCAGCACAGATCAAATACCCACTAGCCCAATGATAGGGTGATTGCACTTTAACCGCATCAAGAAAAGGCTTATCAATCGAAGCGAGTATGGTCCAAGGAAATCCCACTGCTTCGTCCGCCAAGGGTGAATGTATGACCCCAAATAATGATAATAATGCAGCTACAAAACAATAACAACTGGCTTTGGACATCTTATCATCAAGAATGGAAACCATCATTGCAGCCCACAACATACCGGAAATAAGAAACCCGTTGGCAAGGCAACGAAGCGTTTGAATCGCATTAATAGCGTCAGGCCTTTCGGGCAAAAGTGGAGCGTAAATACTTTTGATCAACAGCAAACCAAGGTAGGCAAGGGAAGGAAGCATAGCCAGTGCAAGCGCAGGGTAATGTTTGGGGTTAACCACCCGGAAGGTTTGGGAAGTGATTTCAATTCCAACAAAAATAAGAATGGGAAAAAGCACCACTTTGGGAAGTACATGAAAAAGTACGGTCAGGCCACCCATGAAACCTGCCAACCCGATAAACAAAGCGGTAAGTAAAGTATACCCTGCCCGAGCGCCCATTTTCTTGTAGGCGGGCTGCCCGATATAAGGCGTGGTTTGAATTACGCCACCTGCAAAGCCTGCTACCAAGGAAGAGATCGCCTCCACAAAAAGCACAGACCTTGTGTCATACTCATCACCTGCAGAAGCAGCACTTTCGGTGCAATCAATGCCCCCTATTATGGTTGCCAATGCAAATGGGAAAATCATTGGCATTCGACCCAACACCTCGTAAAAAACGGTGTTCCACCACTGCGAATCACCCATGGAAAAAGCCCATGGGATTTGAAACCCAAAGTGCCCTGCAAATTCAAAGGGCTTGATCTCTGCAACAATACTGATGCCAAAAGTTTTTCCTACTAAAATCGAAATCGTATAAAGGGCTAACCCCAGCAACACCGAAAACAACGCCCCAGGAAATCTAAAGGGTAATACCCGATGGGCTAAAAGACATACGAGTATCACTAAAAGGCAGGGCAAACCCACCACTGGCATGCCTGCTATATCTTCGCGTAAAGGCATAAATGAAATCAGAGTCAAGGCGATTGCCGCTAAAGAGCCTAGTAACCCAGCACGAGGAACCCATTGCCTTACAAGATTCCCGAAGGGCGAAAAAAAAACTTTGATCAATCCGGTAAGAATCAATACTCCCAATCCAACATTCCAGCCAAAGGTCATGGCTTGGTGGTGGTCCTCGGGATAAAGTTCATTGCCCTTTGCTAGTGCGGGAAGAAGCACCAAAAATGCCATCCCAAAAGTACTCGGAGTATCCAAACCCAAGGGCATTGCGGTGACGGTTTCGCTCTTGAGTTTTTTTGCAAGCCCCCATGCCATTAAGGTAAATGCAAGATCTCCTGCAAGTACGCCCAGTGCCGTGCCAGGAAGCATGCGAGTCAGTACGAATTCAGGAGTATACCCATTGGGAATACCAGCAAAGGTTAAAAGGCTAAACAACGAAATCATGACTGCGAGGTTATCGATGGACAAACCAAAAAAGGCGTTCCAATCGCCACGCGAAAACCATTTCATGTTCATTTCAAATCCTTAGTAATAAAAGTCGTCATGTTAATAGGATCCCTACTATTAATGAGATTATTATCAATTCATGGCTTTAAAGCGAAAAGAAAAAAGAAAGGTAACCACACTCGCTGCCTAAAAGGAGCTGGTTAAAATAGTAGTGGTGGTAACGATTATTCCAATAAAAGGACTTACTTCAAAAAATTTAACATTTGTTAAGCAAATAGGATTCACTAAACCTATTGCGCATCAAGTTTAAATATGGGTAATATGGGATATATAAGGATATGCGAGAAGATTTAGCATAGGAAGCTTAGTAAGTATAGGCGTTTTGGTTTGCTACTTTAGTTACGAGGAGGCTCGTTCAGCGATTTTCGTTGGGCGTTTCTATCATGCGAAGAGTTGTTGTTACAGGCTTAGGAGTTGTTGCTCCAAACGGCATAGGCAAAGATGCATTCTGGAAGAATTGCGTTGAAGGAGTTAGCGGCGTTGGCCCTATTAAAACTTTCGATGCCTCTTCCCACCCTGTAAAAATCGCTGCAGAAGTTCCTGATTTTAACCTCGATTCTTTCATCCCCCACGAACACCGTAAAAGCATCAAGATCATGGGCCGTGCCGCAAAGTTTGGCGTCGCTGCTTCAGGCATGGCAATCAGCGACAGCGGACTCGATCTAAACCGAATTGATCCCGAACGACTTGGCGTTATCATGGGCACCGGCCTAGTTCCCATGGATCTTCCCGACATCGCACCCCTGCTTGCAGAAGCATGCAATGGAAGCGGATTCAGACCCGAACACTTGGGCAAACAAGGGGCAGGCGCATTGTTCCCCCTTTGGATTTTAAAATATCTCCCCAACATGGTAGCTGCTCATATTTCGCTTATTCATGGAGCAAAAGGGCCTAACAATACCATCACCACTGCATGCGCTGCTGGAACTCAAGCCGTAGGCGAAGCTTTCAGACTTATTGCAAGAGACGATGCAGACTTTGTATTGGCAGGCGGCGCGGATAGCAGAATCGACCCTCTTCTTTTTCTCGCTTACTCCTCCATCGGTGCTCTTAGCCCCGCCAACCGCGAAGCTTCCGAAGTTTCACGACCCTTTGACGGGCAACGCGATGGGTTTGTATTAGGCGAAGGGGCTGGCGTTCTTTTACTTGAAGAATATGAACATGCCCGAAAACGAGGCGCAACCATTTACGCAGAAGTTACCGGACTAGGCAGCAGCTTTGATGCTTATGCAGTAACCAAACCCGACCCCGAAGCGGGTGGCGCTTCTCGTGCAATTAAGTGGGCTCTTCGTGAAGCAAAACTTGATACCGATGATGTTGACTATATCAATGCTCATGGCACCAGCACCCGTTTGAATGATCAAATGGAAACCATGGCAATCAAACAAGTGTTTGGCGAAAGAGCGAAAAAGCTGCCACTATCCTCAATCAAATCCATGATTGGTCACTTGATCGGCGCTGCTGGGGCAGTCGAAGCTGTCGCAATGGCATTAACCTTAAAGCAGGGTGTACTACCACCCACCATCAATCAAACCAACTTCGATCCCAAATGCGATCTTGATTATGTTCCAAATAGTGCGCGCGATAAAAAGGTTCGTACAGCGCTTAGCACCAGCTTTGGGTTTGGTGGCCAGAACGCTGCGCTAGTAATGCAAAGCCTTTCGAACTAAGCCTATTCCTTGCTTAAAAAATACCCAAAAGGCTGATGGCAATCTTGCCAGAAAAGCATACATCCACATCGGTGCCCGGCTCTGCATGCCTTGAATGGTAATCTCCAGCATATTTAAAAGAATCACCCTCAACCCTAAACGCCAAAGGCAACGGAGATGTATTTGGTTTGCAAAAAACAAACTCTGGATCAGGGTCTGATTCCTCCAGATGGGGAAGGTTCACATTCCAATAAGTTCCAGGCTTGATCGGTTTTTCAATCAGATGCGTAACTATAGAACGGGCAAACTTTTCTGACCTAGCCCAATCCATGGGCGCCCCCCGCCTGCGATATTGCGAGATTGCAATACCCGGAATCCCATGAAATGCAGCTTCCCTTACCGCAGCCACAGTTCCAGAAATAAAGATATCCACCCCGAGATTTCCCCCTGCATTTATTCCGGAAACCACCCAATCAACCTTGGGCAGCAACGAATGCAATGCAACTCGCACACAATCCGCGGGCGTACCATCAACCGACATAATCCCTGGCCTTATCTGCTTTACCTGTAAAGCTTCATCTGTGGTAACACGATGCCCGCACCCCGATAATGCCCCGGATGGCGCCACCACGGTGACCAAACCAAATCCCACCATGGCTTTTTCAAATGCCAGAATGCCTGGCGCATCCACTCCATCATCGTTCGTCAATAAAATTTTCATATTAGTAATACTCTTAGCCTTGGGTTCCTTAGAATGATGTTAGGCAATTTTAGTTGAAAGGTCGAACATGAATCAATATTCCGTTAGTGAACTTAAGTTAGTGTACCGGATTCTGCATAAGAATCTCGCAACACACATTGAATTGATGGACGCAGATTTTTTAAGCGATTTGCAAACAATCCTGCAGAAAAAAGCGGTAGCAGATGGGATTGATATAGGAGATCATGGCGCCTGGGATGCATGGCTGGGCAATGAAGCAATCTCTTGCCAAATTCGAAATGAAAACAGAACTCAATTAAATTAGTGTAAGCAAAGGATTTAATCTGCCAGAAAGAACAGGCATTCGCACCAGTTGATTTTTGATCCTAAAGATGCCTCGATAACCAAGGATAACTCCTTAGTGCCTGCTAAGGGCAAATTCAAGCTACCAAGGCCATCTTTCCAAGTACGACCAACCCAACTTGCAATTACTTTACCGTCAGCCAAAATCTTGATATCGGCCCTGCCCTGCCTGCCCTCCACATCATCAAAACCAAAAAAGCCACACAACTTTTGATACTTCCCATCCAGAGGGAAAGTGATTGATGTACTTCCCATGGTTGAAAAGCCATTAGTATAAGAGGAACCAGAAATCAAAAAGTCAGAATTCTTGGTGGCTTTAACAGTTTTCGCTTCCATCGGAGTTTCAAAAAACGGTACTTGTCTCAGTTTAATGTTCTTAAGTTCTTGAATTCTAACAACACTTTTGCCCAAAATTACTGCGTGCTGAATTTTGGAAAGGGGAATGCGAACCTTCACGCCCTGCATCGTTTTACCTTCAAGAATTCCCATCGAAAGATTGAATTCCGCAAGCGTTATCCTTGTACCAGAATCCAAAACCAAACTCATCACTTCAATCGTTTGCTCTTTTTTAGAATTGTCATCCGAACTTAAACCAACCAAGGAGATAGAATCCGTTTTGTATTCGGGTTTGCTGGTTCCCGTATCAAGCACAACAGTTTTTGCACCAAAACTTTCAAGCACCCCTTCCACACGCTCTGCATTATTCAAAACAACGAAATCTTTGGCCCGAATTTCACCAAGTATTTTGTTGCGGTAGGAAACAGGGTCAAGAATACCCAGAGGATTTTTCAACCATATCATCTTGGTATCCAAAAGCGGAACTAGAGTTTTGCTCCCAGAAACAAAATCCAAACTTTCAACCTCAAAGCTATCATCCTTCATCAACAAATTTTCAAACTTAATGCAATCATCATTCAAAAGCCATAAGGTGCGGGCCAGGGGCAATTTTGGAATTACAGAATTTTTCCGGGCAATATAAACAGGATTGGCAAGCGTAAAACTTTTCCCTTCTGCAGATTGCATTTCCAAACTATTGGTTGCAGGCATTCGCTGAATGCTGCCCTCTTTGATCGTTCCAACTCTATCACGAACAATAAATAATGGCTCTTGAGCACTTGCAAAAGTCGCCCAACAAGAAAAAAACAATGCTGTCTGAAGGAGTAATTTCATTTTTGAAAAATAGGAAGATAATTGTTGGGTGTCTCAAGAACCAAGCAAGCCATTGCGGTTGCGTAATGACCACACACCTGATCAAACCAGGAACCATCGGGCCGCTGCCTAGAGATTAATTCATCGCGAATATAGGGAAACCAATCAGCCCAATACTTACCACCTGCGGTATACATCGCCTGAACAGCATAATAATGGCCGTAAAAATAATGCATTTCCGTGCGTTGAAGATTAAGCCCCTGAGGTTTGGATTGAACTAAAAACTGCAACCCAGCTTCGATCTCTGGCCCATCGTAAATACCCGCACTATATAAAGCGACAACCCCCGCAGCAGTGCGTGCAAATCCCATCTGCCCACCACCACCCGATTGTGCCATGTATCTAAACCAACCTTCGCGTTTATCTTGGCAGCGTTTCACATATTCAACACAGCGATCCACACGGGATTTAGGAACAAGAATGCCTGAATTTCGCGCAGACCTTAAAGCCATGATTTGACAAATTGTCACGCTGATATCCGCATCCTTGGGCACGGGGTTATAACGCCATCCACCTTCCTGAGTCTGGCTATCCAAGATGCATTTAATAGCCCGTTCAAGGGCATCATGGGTTTGGGTTCTAAGTTCCTTATCAGGGATCATGCCATGAACTTCAGCAAGAAACAAAGTGGCAAAACCATGTCCATACATAGGGCCGTGCGGGGAAGACTTAGGGTTATGAAAAAAGCCCGGGTATCCCCCCTCTTTATTTTCCTGAGTAAGAATATATTTCAGGGCATCGGTAACTATTTTCCCGAACCTACCTCGCTGGGGCTGGCTTCCACCCGCCATGAATGCCAGTGCAGCTAGGCTGGTGATTGCAACATTTCCGGTGTATGCGCCCGTGCCAAACGAACCATCGGGCCTTCTCCGGGTGGCAAGAAATTCGAGTCCTTTTTCGACGGCTTTATCCAACTGGGGAGTCATCATGCCCTTGGCCTGAGAACCATCAGGCAGATTAGGGCCCTTCTTTGTTGTTGGCTCTTGAAGTGCAATAGATGAAATTGGCATGGTTAATAAACCAAGCCCTGTAAGCAAACATTCTCTGCGCTGGATAAATAGTGGCGTCATTTTTTTCTGGCACCTTTTTCAGCAACTTTAGCATAATACTTTCGAATCATTTCATCATAACGATCCATAAATTGGTTGGGTACACCATAAGCATTAAGCTCTGCCCGCAAAGTTTCAGGCAAATGCCCCCAAGCCTCTTTAAAAACATCTGCAGCAGGATTCAACTTATCTTTGGATGGATCGCTCTTGCCCCCATTCCCAGACTTCGAATCTTGGTCACCGCCTTTGCCCTGATTCGCAACCTCTGATTTTTCAGATGACCCTTTGTCACCTTTACCCTGCATATTTTTAGGCTGCCCTTTCCCTGCATCGGGTTTTCCATCGGGATCAGCTTTGCCTGTGCCCCCCTGCTTTTGCTGTTTCCCTGAATCTGCACCTTGCTGATCTTGCTTGGGGCCGCCCTGCTTCTGTTTATCCTGCCCTTTTTCAGAATCTTTGGAATTAGCATCTTGGTTATCGGGGGATCCTTTTGATTGTTTATCCGAGCTTTCACTTTTCGATGAGGATTTAGATTGCGACTGCTGAGACTCTTTTTGGTTGTTTTGATTTTTCTTAAGCAGTTTGTCGATATCTTCGAGAATATCGCGCTGCTTTTGCAGAGTAGTTTCCCCTAACTCAAGGTTTCCTAATCTGTCGTCAACATCTTTGAGGTTTTTCCCGATTCGTCCAAAAATCTCTTCCTCTTCAAGATTATCCTTGGGTAGATCGATGTCTTTTTCAGGGCGCAAACCCTTCTCTTTTTTCTTCTCTGGGTTAATCTCGGGTTTGTTTTTATCACTTGGAACAATCGCAGAATCTTTCGGTTTATCCTGAGGAACATCTGGCGTGGCTTTTTTCTTTTTCAACTTTACAGGAGCTTCATCACCTGATTTATCCTGAGCAGGGACAGCCTCTTTCTCTTGTGCAATCATTGCCCCGGAAAGAAGTAAAAGTGAGAACAGCATGATAATCCTGATACTCATTGTAAAACTCCCTGCGGTGCATTTCGTTGATTGAACTCGAGCAGAATTTCCAATAGTTCGCCAATTTCCCGCTGATCTTTTTGAAGCTGAAGCATCTCACGCCTCGCATCTTCAGGCATCTTTTTGGAATCAGGGAACTTGGTTGAAAGCTGTTCGGTTCGGTCATACAAATCCGCTTGTAGATTACGCAATAATTTAAGTTGAGCTATCGAAGGGGGCTTGCGATCTTGCGCACCACCACCTGATTGATTTTGCTTCGCTTCATCAGGCTTTTTCTCTTGCTTTTCTTCTGGTTCGTTCTCTTTTCCTGCAGAGGCGAGCTGGGAAATTTCTTCCTTGAGTGCATTTTGAAACTGACCCAATCGTTTCAAAGCCTCTTTTTGCGCAGGCACCACTTTTTCTGACATAGCCGGGCCTTTGGTCTGGGTGCGAGGGTTTCGTTCCGCCAACTTGGCAGCATCGCGCATCGATCTGCCTGCCATACCAATCGTTTTCATAAACACAGGCAAGCCATCAAGATCGCGGGAAGCGACGAGTTCGGTTTCTTCAGCAAGGCCGTTTTGGGATCGTGAAAACCCGGTAAGAGAAAGGATCTGAGCCCGTGTCCAAGCGCCTTTTTCATTCAGCAAAAGATCAAATCTGTCGGATTCTTTTAGCAAAGATTCCTGCCTATCAGAGAGCAGTTTTAAGCTTTCAGCAATTTTTTCTAAGCGCTCTCTCTGCAAATTTTCTTCGGTTTCTTTTACCAACTGCTGCACATCCTGAATCTCTCTTTGTAACTTTTCTTCTGCTTTATCAAGAGAATTGGGTTTAGGATTACCATCAGGTTCCTGAGGTGGATTTTGAACTGCCCGCCTTAACTCTTTCGCAGAGTCTTCGAGGTTACCACCTTCGTTTTCGTTCTTTAGCCTGCTCAGAGTTTTAGCCATCTCCTCCATCTTTGAAGCTAATTTCTCCATCTCTGCATTGTTTTTTGCGAGAGAATCTTTTTTTTGCTCATCATTCTTGATCTTTTGTGCTTCATCGCGTTTTTTACGAAGAGTTTGCATTTCCTGTTTCATTTCTTCGAGTTGCTTTTGAACCTCACGCAATTTCTTCGCAAGCTTTTGATTCATCTCGCGCGGATTTTCTTCAAGCTTATTTAATATCTCCTGCACCCCTTCCGCAGCTTTTGCCTGCGACTTTGATGCTTCCATCAAACGGTTAGATTCAATCTCTTCCTTTGCAGAACGAAGATTGTTTTTCAAATCCTTAACATCAGGGGAATCCAATGCTTCCTTGATATTTTTAGTTGCAGATTCGTCTTGACGCTTGTTCTCCTGCATCGACTTATTCATTTTATCAAGCAAATTTTGAGCTTTTTGCGCCACCTTGTTTTGCTGCAAAGAAAGATTCTCGATCTTTTCCTTTTGCATCGGAGTAAGTTCGTCGGCTTTCTTGCCCGATGCGGAAGGATCTTGCTTTTGCGTATCCTCCACTTTTCGTTTCATCTCCTCCAATTCGAGAAGAGTTTCCCGTGCATCAGCACGCATCTCGGTCAACCCGGCCCAAGGTTCAAGATTTTTAAGTAATCCCTCCAACTTTTTCTCAACCTCTTGCTGCTTCTTAAGCGACTTCTCAAGTGCAGCGGCCACCTTTTCTTTATCCAAACCTTTTCCAGCATCTGCGGATTCCAACCGTTTGGATGCCTCCGATAATTGCACTTCCACCTGTGCCAAATCCCCCTCTTCGATTTTTTTGATTTCTTTCGCCAACTCATTGAGACGGTTTAACGAAGCAGAGGCTTTTAACTTGTTAGCTTCCGCAAGCTTTTTGATTTTCTCAAGATCGCCTAGAATCCCCGCTTCTTTTTCGCCAAGTCTTTCGCTTACATTTTTTTGCCCCTGCTCTGCAGATTGAACAGCTTCCATTGCCTTCTGAATGTCCTCTTCCTTGGCTTTGATTTCATTCAAGGCAAAGTTGGTATCCTTGGTCGCCTTGCGCTGGATATCCCTCACTTTCAACAACTCCTGCCTGGCTTTCTCCTGGGCTTTCTCAAGCAACAATTCAATCCCATTTCGATCGACAATTTGAATTTCCAACCAATCAGAACCACCTTTGGGTTTCAAAGGCAAAACATCGTCATGATCATTGGCTACGAAACGGAGGGAGAATCGATCCCCAGCCTTGAAAGAAGAACCATCCGAATTTTTCCAATCCTTCAACCGGACTAGGTGATCGAGTCCTAGACTATTTACAGGCTTATTCCGGGCCCCGTTCTTATCTAAAAAAGGCTGGCTCCAAAAATTCGAACTTGAAGCCTTAACACTATTTTGGGCCCCTTTAAATTCCAACCCCACTGTATTTAATCCGTAAAGAGCATCGTCTGCGGATACTTTAAGCAGCAATTCAGCTTCAGGAAACAACTGTAAAAAACCACTGTTCACAAGTGAAGAATCCATTTTCACCAGGGGAGAAGGATCCGTACGAACCTGCAAATCAAAACTCCTGATCGCATATAAATCACTTTCATCCTCGATTACAACCGAATAAATTCCCGAAGCAATTGGAGCAAACGAAATTTCAAACCCGGTATTCAACCTATCTAATGGAATTGCAGTTTCTGAAACAACAGTTTTGGCAGTTGATAACAAAACCAAAGCTGCCCAATGCTCGCCTGCAGAAAATAAGGAACCGACTATCCCGGGCAGTACATCTTTGTTCTCGGGTTGGAATTCGAGACGGGCGGATTTCAACGCCCGATCTGACAACCCTTTAAAAAACAAATTACTTCCAAGGGGTACATCCAATTGCAAAGTACCTGGAGAAACATTTAAAGGCGAAGGCAATCCCGTATAAAAGGGCGGCAGGCAAGTTACCGTGGGCGAGGGATTTCCATTGATGTCCAAGAATACAGGGGGAGCCAACACCGTTATTTGATAAAGATCAGAAGAAGCATCGCCTGCAAAAATTTGCACTGAAAAATCACGACCTATTGCAGAGACATCTACTCTCCCGGTTAATTCCGAAACATTTTCCTCGTTGGTCTGGATATCTGCAATTAATTTTGAATGCAAGGCACCATCACAATGAAGCAGAACCGTTGCTTGCTGGGGGATTTTACCCTTGATCCTTGCAGCTATACGAAGAGTTTCATTTTTCCCAACTTTAGGTTTTGGGGCAACCATTTCAATTTGAGTGAGTGTAGGCCATGCTATGTTTTCATAAGGAAAGATCACCCGAGCCAATGCCACACCAGAAAAAGGCATGTAACCCAGAAAAACCAATAACATCGTAAGTGAAAATATTCCTGATAGAAGAAAACTTAAACCCACAAAACGAACATGAACCTTGAAAAAAACATCCGCAATCATCACTTTGTCGAAAGCATCTGTAATCGCCTTTACCACCAATTCTGCTGAGGCCCCTTGGATGGATTGATTCTTTTCTAGAAAATGAATAGCACTAGCGAGGGAATCTTTTAAGCGCGGATCAATACCCTCCATTTGCAAAGCCAACTGAGTTGCAGTCAGCGAACAGCGGTTGATGGGTTTAAAGAAAACCATAAATGCAAAAGTGGAAAGTGCAAGCCATGAAATCAAACAGAAGGCACGCAACCAAGATTCCATATGTAGTTGGTATTCCAGAAGAACAATCCCTGTTAAAACGAATCCAGAGATTAGGGACCAGAGAAAGACCGCCCGAAAAAATCCATAGACTTTGTTTTGCAACAAGATGGAAGACATCAGGCGTTGCAAGCGCTCTGCATCGGGGGAAGCTTCGATTTCTTTGGTAAGTAAAGTCATGGTGCATCCAGTCCTTTTAAAGTGCTTGCTTAACTATAACAGTTGCAAGCGCTTTCCCAAAAACCAATTCAAGGTTAGGAGTAATAAAACGAGGATAAAAACAAGGGGATGGTTCCATAAATCCCAGGGAGGCGAAGGGGAACCCGACGAAATTTGAAACCCTCGAGGAAGGTCGGAAGGCACTGATGCAGCCTTATCGGGAAAATAGAATTTCCCCTTCGAGGTGAGGGCAAACTTCGTTAAATCATTTTGCGCCATCGTCAGTTTTTCCATTTCACCCGGTGGAGGTAGAACGCTGCACTCAACAAAGGGTGGAGCATCCTGCTTAAGGGGTTGCAACACCTGGAAAAGATATTTTCCATCGCGGGCATTATCTATGACGGCTTCAAAAGCACCCCTACTGCCCGCAACTTTGGCAAGTTCAAGCGTGACTATTTCCTTCCCTTTGCCATCTTGAATATTTTTTCTTTCCATGGAAACCCTAACCGAGGAATTAACCTCCGCACCTGAAGCATCCAGAGGAAGCCTCACGAGTACACGGATGGAATCACCACGCCTATAGTTCCCCGTTTTATCGAGTTTAAGTGACATCTTCGAGACAGAATTCCGGGAAAGGAAACGCAAAGTCTGAAGCCAGAAATAATTGTAATAGGCCTGATCTTCACGATATGCCCAACGCCATGATTCATCAAAAGCAAAAAACAAAACCCTGCCCGCACCATAGTATTGTAACACCATAAGTGGCACATTTTTGCCTGCCAACCCAAGGCCTCCCCCCTCTGTACTGGCAAGAACTTCTGCACCTTTTTTGGGCACCACACCTGCAAAACACCAATACATCTCCTTCATGCGATTCCAAAGAGTACTGTTTTCTTTATCTTCTGAGTGAAATCTAAAAATAGGATGAGTGGTTGCAGAGGCAGCAGGAACCAAATGGTAACCTTGGTTGATACCTTCGGGCGATTCAATCAAAGGATTGGTATTAATTTCGACAGGTAATAAATCGCGCAGAGAAGCAGCGTACTCTTGAGGGAAGAACCGCTGCCCCGCAAGAAAGAGCACGCCTCCACCTTTTTCGCGTGCAAAGTCGTTAAGATCAGAAAGGAATCGTTTGAATTTTGCAGCTTCCCGGGATTTCGGATCAACATCTCCAAAAATCACCACATCGTACAAAAACAACTCCCCTCGAGTGGGAAGGTCTGCAATCGCAGTGCGATCCTGTGAAGGGAAATCTGGGTCTGCTTCCAATAAAAGCACATTCAACGAAAAAAGTTTTCTCCCACCCGGAACTTCTGCCTGCCTCTCGAGAAGTGTTTTTAAGTACTGATATTCGTATCGCCTGCAGCCCTCGACAAAGAGAATTTTGACCGTGCTAGCCTGCTGAACAAGCACATTTTTTTCAATACGATTATTTGCAGTCTGCGACTCTTCCTTCTGCAAGGGGATCTCAATTTCATAAAGTTTCAGCCCTTCGGTTTTTGGTTTGTCAACCAGCCTTATCACCGAAGGCGCCCCTGATTCATCAAGTGTAACTTCTTGGCGGTCAATAATATCGGGCTTCCCTTTTTCCTTAAGAAGCACTTGGGTGCGAAAGTTTTTATAGCCTGCGGAAGAAACCCTTACATCCAAAACTACCCGGTCTCCGAATGCAATTTCATCAGGCCCTTGAACATCCAACACTGCAAGATCTTTGGGTTCCATTTCCTCGCCCAATCCTACAACGAAAAAAGGAACCGAACTCTGAACCGCAAACTTTGTTACTTTCGATAATTCTTCGCCATCAGTGACAACTCCATCAGAAAAGAGAACCACACCTGCAAGAGGGGTGCCCCGGAAATCATTAAGCACCTGCCTGCAGGCATTGCCTATTTTGCTGCTATCATGGGAAGCATCAGGCTTGAGGGCACGGATTAAATTAAGGGCATCAGGGATTTCTTCAAGCTTGGAGATAAGAGCGATTTTTTCTGCCCGGGCAGAAAGGTGATACAGATGAATGCGGAACTTTCTTTCAAGAATATTGGCAAGAAACCCGCCTTGGTTTTCGGTAAGAATGGCTCGGGCAATTCCAATCCGGGTAACTTGATGACTGGACGCATCAGCAATTTTACGCAAAAACATTTCACGCGCCTCGTCTTGGTATTTATCTGCAACCGACATGCTTTGAGAATCGTCTATCAAAATCGCAATGTCGGGCCAGGTAAACCTTTCAAACCCCAAGCCAATCTGAGGCATCAGTATCCATAAAAGCATCCACCAAAAACCCAACCTCAAGCCCGTTAGAGTGATCGCACCCAACGCACTACGATTGAATATCAACCTTACAAAAGCCATTCCTGTGCAAAAAGCCAGAACCCCAAAAAGCGATAACCTGACCGTTTTTGTGTTGATCACAGGAGAGAATTCATTTTGAGTTATCAATCTGGTTTGCAATGTTTCCCCTTCTCCAACTTCAATTCGACCACGCATTGCCTCAAAATTTTCAACTACACTTGCAGGAAGAAACGAAAGCGCATTTACACTTGAATATGTGCCCAAAATACCCACCACACAAAATACAACAGGAATTAAAACGAGCCAACCCAACCCCATGACCAACCATGGTTTTTTAGTGCTTGGCGTAAGCGACCTGCCCAGCCCCATCAACCAAGAAACCAAAAATTCCCCTATCGAAAAGATGAGGAACAATAGAAGAAATACCCCCGCAATTTTCTCTCTCAACATCCCTTTGTCTTCATTTTCAGAAGCAGTAGCAGAGTTATTTTCACTGGTGAAGTCTAAGGCATCCTTAACGAGCGAAAAATTCGCCTCCGGATAGAACACATTGATCTCCTCCAGCGAAGTACGGGTAAGATCTGATTCCGATCCTGATTCCCCCATCGGGCTTAACATTGGATTTACAGCAAAACCATTGCTGGCCTGTGTCGAAAGATACCTTGCAAAATAAAACCCTGACTTGGAAGTATTGTTATAGTTCATCCTCGTAAATTCCTGATCCTGAATCAAAGGCAATGTTTCAGAAGCACCATCAGGGAGCGAGATTTTAAATTCGCCTGATTGCTGCGTAGGAAAATCTTCAATCGCTGTTCCACAAAGTTGCGACTGCTCTTTTAATTTCCCCGCACAACTTGCCAACATCAACTCTTGGATAAAAGGCAGATAACTAGGGTACGCAGGCCAGTTGTTCCATTCGGTGTTGGCACTGCTACAGGCAAGGTAGACCCAACCCTTGGATCGTGAATCTGTAGCCTTGGAATTCTTTTGCAAAGAAGCAATGGGAGGTTGCCAACCCAACAATGCAGGAACAGTCAACGAGGTGTTTTTAGTTTCATCAACAACCCCGCCCGGAATAACACTTTTGAAATTCGCAAGATTTCTAACCAAAGATTTGGAGAGTGGTTCGGTTTGAAAAACAGTGGTGAATCGTGGGCCAAGCAACGATTGCTTATCTTCTGCGGTACGAAATGCGCTAAGAGGTGGCACTTGAAAAGCAGAGGAATCCGCTTGGAATTGAAAGAGTGAACCCTGAAGCGCAGACAGTGGCTTGATCAATTTCGCAGGTAAAAGCCCCTTACCTTCCTGATAAAGATTATCGTTGTAAGAAGCTGGTTCAGCCTGCTCACCCAACCAGAAAACCGCACCGCCACCTTTACGCACATACTCCGCAACTGTTTTCGCTTCTGCTGCACGCCATCGGGCGATATCACAAAAGAAAACAGAATCATAATTGGTCAGCCCGCGATTTAATTCATCCGCCAATCTTGGTTCATCAATCGATCGTGCCTTAAACTTCAAAGGGATGGAATCAACCCCATCGTTATCAAGTGCGATCTGCAAAAACCCAGTCGACCTTTCCAGCTCACGCGCAGAATACCTCCCATTCACCAACAAGATATTAAGCTCCTTGCTGACTCGAACGATCACCCTGCAGGAGTCATCAACTGCAAGATTATCCTGATCCAACTGCATTTGAACTGCGTAATCGCCCGGCTCTTTAAACTTGTATTTGAGTAACACTGTAGCCTGCGAGGAAGTCTGCATATCGACCGATTCCTCGAGCACTTGTGCAAGTGCGACGGAATCTGCACCTTGGGCGATTTTACCTGCGAGCAATCGCACCTTCACCCTTGTTTGTGGCTTATCTCCAAAAGCTTGAAGCTTTGCAATAAATCTGGTTTCGGCACTAACCCCCGCGATTTGCCCATCGATTTCAAGATTCGTAATTGCAAGGTTGGCGGGTATTTCGGCACCTACATCAACAACACCAAGGGCGGCTTTGGTTCGAATTTTAGTAAACAAGGCGTTGGCAGGGCCTGCACCATTACCAAGCCAGGAACTCTTTTGAAGATCAGAAACGAAAAGAACTTTGCGCTCTTTAAACCGAGCAGGTGATCTCTGCAAAATGGCATCAACCAAAGCAAGCGTCCCGGGAAGATCCGCGCAACCATGCGTAGCGCCCATAGCGGATATTTCTTCCCGCACCTTATCGAAATCTTCAGCAGCCTCGTTGATAATTATCCTCGGAGGGTATGCCATTTGCACCAAACTGATGGCATCACCCGGGTTGCAAGCTTGAACAAAGCGATCCGCATTTTGCCTAGCTTTTTCGAAGGCAGACTTACCCTCTTTTTGCGCCAGCATGCTAAGAGAAGCATCAAGAACAAGGATGGTGTGAGTCCGGGAGACGCCAGCAATTCGTTGCCCGCGCATCTCGGGGAATAACTTACGCCAATAGGGTTCCGCCCAAGGCATTGCAGCAGCACAAGCGGAAGCCAGCAAGAAAACCATCAAGCAACGCAGGGCGAGCAGCAACCATTGTTCGATGCGCCAGCGTTTCTCTTGAACTTTTTTAGCTTCTAACAGAAAACGAATGGTGGGCAGGTCGACAATCTGCCTGCGAAACCTGCGCAAGAGATGTATGACCACGGGAATTGCAACAGCACCCGAAGCCGCAAGAAGCGCAGCAAAAGGTGTTTCAAACAGAAATGCGAACACCGGAAAAATCAAGTAAGTGGCCCCCGCATCTCTTTTCTTATCCGCGACTTTCTACCCCGTAAATATTCCGACAATACTTCGCCAAGTACTTCGTCCGTCCTTAGCAAAACATAATCACTATCCAGCTTTCTCAACTCTTCACGCAGGCTTGTGCGCCACCGATCAAGATTTTCAAGATAGCTTTGCCTTAGAGAAACCGGGTCTGCATCGAGTTGCGGTTCGCCCTCCAAACCTCGAAACAAAGTAGGATCTTGAAAAGGAAAATCCATCTCCTGAGGATCCATTACATGAAAAGCAATGACTTCATGGCCAAGATGATTCAGGTGCTTGATGCCCTCCATCAGAGAATCCATATCGTCAAGAAAATCACTGAAGATAAATACAACGCCCTTACGGGTCATTCTCTCACAAACTTCATGAAGCAATGGTGAGAGGCAGGTTTTCCCGGTGGTGGGGCCCAACGAAAGTATTTCGAATATCGCCTCCAATTGCGATACCCTTCCCGAGGGTGATAATCTGTTTAACACCTTATCGTTAAAAGTATAAAGGCCGATGGCATCTCCATCGTGCTGCAAAAGATATGCAAGAACGCTTGAAGCAATGGCAGCATGATCAAATTTAGAGCGGAGGCCAGACTTTGTTTTCTGCCAAGGAACAGAACCAAAAGCCATTGATTCACTGCAATCCACCAGTATAGAGCATGCAAGATTTGTTTCTTGTTCGTATTGTTTGAGGTAGAGTTTTTCGGTTCTGGCAAGAACTTTCCAATCAAGCCTGCGAAGATCATCGCCTGCTGAATATTCGCGATGTTCTGCGAACTCAACCGAGAAGCCCCGCATTGGGCTACGATGTTTGCCCGAGATAATACCTTGAACAATGGTTCTGGCTTCGAACTCGATAAGCCGTAGCCTGGCCAATACATCAGCATCAAGATATTTCCGTTTATTACCCAAGCCTAACTCCCGAGATTAGATTTCCGCAAACGGTATGGAGTCGATCAGTTTCTGAACAATTTTATCAGCGGTCATGCCATCAGATTCTGCATGATAGTTGGTAATGATCCTGTGCCTGAGAATGGGCATTGCAACTGCTTTGATATCTTCACGGGAGACAAAAAAGCGACCAGCAAGCGCAGCCCGTGCCTTCCCAGCCATCACCATGGCTTGCCCAGCTCTGGGCCCCGCACCCCAAGAAATGTATTTCCGCACAAAATCTGGAACAGCGGCAGAAGATTCTTTATCACGATCCGGGCGGCTCTTACGCACAATATCCATCGCATATTTGACAACATGGGGCGAAGCGGGGATTTTGCAAACAAGTTCTTGCATCCCCAAAATCTCAGCTTCACCAAGTACACGCTGAACGAGATGAGTATGCCCTGAAGTTGTGCGCGAAATAATCTCAAGCTCTTCGGCTTCCGATGGATAGCCCACCAAAATCATGAACATGAAACGATCCAACTGCGCTTCAGGTAGTGGATAAGTACCCTCTTGTTCAATAGGGTTTTGAGTTGCGAGCACAAAAAACGGTTTGGGTAATACATGCCGTTGACCACCCACCGTAACTTGAAGCTCTTGCATTGCTTCGAGGAGTGCAGATTGGGTTTTAGGCGGAGTCCGGTTGATTTCATCCGCAAGGACAAGGTTGGCGAAAACAGGGCCGTTGATAAAGCGGAAGACCCGCTCTCCCGAGGTTTTATTTTCTTGAAGGATTTCAGTTCCAGTAATATCGGAGGGCATTAAATCCGGAGTGAATTGAATTCGATTAGAAATAAGGCCAAGGCTGGAAGCCAAAGTTTTGACAATCAGGGTTTTCGCCAACCCCGGCACACCCACCAAAAGGCAGTGGCCCCGAGCAAAAAGGGCCAGCATCAATTGCTCAACAACCTCCGAACTTCCAACAATAACTTTGGAAATTTCTTCCCGGATTTTAGCACCAGCCTGCTGGATCTTCTTAATGCCTTCAATGTCGCCTGCTTTTTCCTGTTCATTCTCAAACAGCACTTCGATCATGTTTTGTTCATCGGGCACAGCAACCAAACCTTTCTTTTAAATTCAAGGAACTAGAGAATAAACCTCGGAAGCCAACCCCACCAGTATCTCATTTTTATCAAGCAAAAACTTAGGAGGATGAACAGCCTGCGAATCATTACCAAAAGAAACTTCAGGAAAAAGATGGAACTCCTTCCCAACTTTTAAATCCCACTTCGCTCCGCCGGGATAGGTTTCCAAAAAGATCTTCTTTTGCAATGCCCCATTCAAAATAACCAAAGGCATGCCCTGCCCCTTGGGGTAAATAAAATCTGAATTCCTAGTCAAAACCCAGGAACCAAGCTTCAAGGTGATTTTAGTGCATGCGGGAGGCTTTACCCAAACAAGAATCTTCTCACCATGAAAACTCATACACCAATCATATAGCAAAAAGGCGGGGGATAATTCAAAATATTTGGTTTCTTGCTGGGTACTCAAACTCCACGATTTAAAATGATTACCTGCAAATCCGTAAAGGTTATCACCCAAAAGGCGCCATGAATCAAGGTTGAGATTTTTCTCAAATATCAAAAGTGGCTTGCTCCAAATATGACTTCCTTTAATCAGATCGATGAGAAACAAAAAGGTTGCAGCATTCCCTTCAACACCAACGATGGCTTGATTGTTAAAGGCAAAAATCGTCCCTGGTTTGCCCGTTTTAAGTGACGCAGGAAGCAATGCGATTTTCATGACACATTGAAAGCCCTGCGGTTCCATTAGGCAAAGCTTTCCATCTGAGTTGAGCCCAAGAATTTTATCCCCAACAGTTACCATGGTTTCCCAAGGCGCGTTATTCAATCTGGGCACGCCTCTAGGTTGCGAAATTCCCACCCCCAAATACCAGTAATTATTTTTACTATCCGGAATGATGCAGGCATTCTGATCAATCGAAATCATTTTCTGCAAGAGAAGATGATGGTCAGAAAAATCGCTTTCAAAGATGGGAAAATGCGATTCGAAAAGAACCCGCCCGTCTTTGAAATCAAGACAATAAATTTTCCAAGAGCCATCGTGACAAAAGATTCTGTCGCCTAAAAGTACAAACTCGAAGGGGTTCTTGCTCTTATTAATTGGTGCAAAACACCATAGCTCCACACCCTTTTCCAAATCGAATGCCACAACTGATTTATCAAAACCAAGCAACAAAGTATCGCCCATCGTTTTCATCCAAGAACAAATAGCCCCTAGTTTCGATTCCCAAAGTAAAGTTCCATCTGAATTGCGAACAACCTTGAATGCGTGAGAATAAGCAATTGCAGTCAAATTCGAGGTTTTGGCAACTTGTAATGAACCTTGATCAAAAAACTTCCCCGATCCAGCTTGCCTTACCACCCACTTGATATCACCACTTTTCGAAGATTCTTTTTCGCTATTATTATTAGAATTGTTTGCTTTGTTTTGCTCAGCCCTCTTCACTTGGGAACCCAGGGGAAACACCTCATCGTGTATTTTGGGTTTTTCTTTGGTGGTTCCCTGATATATGCGGATCGCACTGCGATCGACACTCAATAAAAGATCATCAAAGAGAAAAAGATTTCCCGGTTGCAACCGATGAAATAACGAAAGATCTGCAGCGGGCAAACCCGTTTTCATATCAACAACAAAAACGCCTTTGACCGTGGGCCAGATGTAATTATTCCCTAGTACGAATCCTCTCCCCGCAGAAGGCAGGGAACTCCCATCCGACGGAATGCTCCACCCTTGTTGATCCAAACCATTGGTTGCATTTAATCCCCTCAACCCATTTTCTGTCCCTAATAGCAAAACCCCATCTTTGACCGCAATCAATTGATTTACATTTTCAACATCACGAGACCAAATAAGACCGCCGCTTGCACTATCCAATGCCTGAACCACTCTGCTTCTTGAATTTAAATGATAAACAATAGCTTCATGAAAAATAGCCCTTAGCGGTGTTGGATTTTTTATGCTGCGTGTATTTTCATTGGGTGTAACCAGCCTTAACCAAGCCGCCTTACCAGTCTTCTGATCCACCGCAGTAACTGCTCCGCCTCTGCTGGTTGCAATTACAAGGTTACCTGCAAGTGTCAAAAACGACTGCCTACTTTCATCCACATTACCCCCAATTACTTCACCCGCCACCTCACAAGACCAAAGCAAATCTGGCGCACCTGCATTAAGATTGTAACAAAGAACTTTAGGTGCCTCCCTGCCATTAACCTTTTGACCCACAAGAACAAAAACCCTTCCATCATGAACCAACGGATCACTTTCAAATCTATTGCTATCCCCGGAAGGAAGCTTAACTTCCCAAAGCAGGCGGGGCCCATCCAGATTTACTTCCAAGCAAGCAAGAAAACTTTCGCAATCTAAATCCCCCATTGGCACATTGGCAAAAAGCCCATTCTTGTTTTTAACTGGCTTATCGAGTGTTACCAACACTTTGTTAGGTGGACAAAAAGTAAGAGCCATGCTTCTTCCCAAGCTTGATTGCTTGTTAAAATTATCTTTTGGAAGCATCTCTTTAGGGTCGTATAAGATATTTTTGGCACCAGAAACCACATTAAAAGATAGCAACCTCGAGCCATCTTGAAATAAAATGTGCGAACCAATCCGCAAAGGATGTGAAGGTAGATCAGCAGATTTTTGTGGAGACAAAAGGTTTTTTGCAGAAACAGCATCTGGCTCATCATTATCTATCGTTGCAATCGAGGTTTTCCAAACGGGTGGGTTGGCGCACCAGTTTCCCAGTTGGTGCACGGTTGGCCCCTGCGCAATGATTGGGTTTCGCTCCTTGTTTATGGCGTATGAATTCCAGTCGGTGCTGCTCAATCGAAATGATTTGGATTGTGAAAGCTCTTGAAGGGTTTTAACTAGGTTGCCTTTTTTTGATGCTATGGTTCCCTCCTCTTTGGGGAAGTCCGATGCAAATTGCTCCAATCGTTCCTTTGCAATTTTACCAAAGCCATCCCTTACTAAAGAACTCGCAACCAACCGGGCCCGAAGCAAGGGAAGCTGCTCAAAAAAAAGGGGCGTATCCAGATTCGATTTTTGCTGCGCTTCCAAATAAAGTGCTATAGGCAAATTCCACCAGTACTCCGCTTCTTCAATCTTGGATTGTTCAAAAGCCCTATCACCCAGAAGCATGCATGCATCTAACCCGCTCTTACAAAAAACTCCATTACGAACAATTTCATAAAGCCCATTCGAATCTTTTTGCGTTTTGGCAACATCGAACTGCTTTTTAACATAAGCCTCCTGCTTTTTATATTCTTGCGAGTTCTTATCACTTCCCAAGAGGAACACTTGACAAAGCCATGATGCCCTTGTTGGATGATTTTTGCTATTTATCACCATCACATCAGGATTTGTTTCAATAATTTTAAAAAGGTTTTCCTGAGAAACTTTCCCGTCTTTTCCTAATAAGGTGCTTGCCAATTGATTTATTTTTGAAGTTAGCTCTTTATCTGACTGAATCGATTGCTGGGCAAAAAGGAAACAATCGAACAGTCCTAGACTTAGGATTATTAGAACCCGGGCTGCAATACCTAGGCTTTTTAGCATTAATTTGGACCCCATAATTACTTAAGCCCTATGCTACCAAGTCGCAAGCGGGTTAAAAGTTTAAATGTTCCGACTTTCAAAAACAAATCCCGCTCTACTTCACCCAGTTTCTTATTTCTAAGAAACCCTCTTACTATCTTCTTAACATTGGGACTTAACAAGTTTTTTCTCTCTTTCTTCTCCCATCTTTTGCAATAGTAAATAAAATGTTAGTTGGCATTGGTTTTGCTCGGTTTAACATTTAACTGATTAATTTTTGATCAATTAAATGGTAAAGTGCTTTCAATGGAGAATCTTCCTTTTAAGCATTTTTGAATTTAAGGATTGCCTGACTTATGGCAAAGTGCTCTACAAATATGATATCTGCCCTGCCCAAGTTTCTTGGGATGATTATGCTTGCATTAGTAGTTTGCATATTCTCGACTTCGGGTTGCAGCAACAATATTGATAGTTATCCTGATGATGTGGTGTACCCGTTCCGTGCAGATCTAATTGTAGATGAAGTACCAAAACTTACACGCGATCGTCTGCCGGGGCCGGGGCAATTAGATAAAGCCATCGCTCAAATCAAGGAACTAGGCGGAAAAACATTCAATCCGAAAGATCTTCCTGAAAACTTGCGAACCGAATTAGACACCGAACTTCAACGAACTTTTGGCTCACCCTATAAGCCATCTGTAGGAATAGCTGACCACACAGAAATAATCTCCCTTGCAAAAGCCCTGAAACTCGATGAAGAAACCCTTGCAGCAGGGAGCAAGCTTTACCGTAGAAATTGCTTGCATTGCCATGGTCTGGCAGGCGATGGTCGTGGCCCCACAGGCCCATGGGTCAACCCACACCCAAGAGATTTCAGGCAGGGGAAATTCAAGTTCATCTCCTCCAACCCCAGTGGGAACAAAATTAAACCTCGCAGGGAAGATATTCTCCGCAGCCTAAAAGCGGGCGTTGAGGGAACTTCAATGCCTGCGTTTGGGTTGTTGGGTGAACAAGCACTTGAACAACTTACCAGTTATGTGCTTCATTTATCCTTAAGGGGCGAAGTAGAATTTGAAACAACCCGCACCCTTCTTAAAAAGAAAAACAGTGTAAGTGAGCTTTTCGAACTTCTTCCTGATGAAGAGCCCGCCAAGGAAACCGTGCAGGAATTCGTGAAACTTTATCTAAAAGACCTTCTCAAGGCATATCAAAAATCGGATGCGAAAGCGATTGAACCAGCATCGTATCCTAACTTTTCCGATGCAGAGATGCTTGACTCTGTTAAGCGCGGGTTCCACTTATTTAGCAGCAGTGCATCCGATGCCTTTGGTTGCGTGAGTTGCCATCAGGATTACGGGCGCCAAACTTTATACCAATACGATGATTGGGGAACCTTGGTTAGGCCCTCGAACCTTACGCTATCGATTTATCGAGGAGGCAGAAGGCCCATAGATCTTTACTGGCGCATCAAGAGGGGAATTCCGCCTTCAAAAATGCCCGCGGTAACAGTTCCCGCAAATGAAGAAAGCCAAAAGATATGGGATCTCGTCAACTTCATTGAAGCTCTTCCCTTCCCGGGGTTGTTGCCTGATGATGTTCGATCCAAAGTATATGGCCAGGCAACCCGCGGGGTTGCAGAGCTTCCCGAATCCAAGAAGTAAAACTAGCAGGAGCAGATTTAGTGTATAGATGCTGGGGCCTATTATTTGCAGCAGTCAACCTTGCAGCAATCGGGTTATTTGCAGTTTCCCCTGCTATGGGATGGTGGTTACCCAAAAATATCGCCAGCTATGGTGCAGATATTGACCATTTGTTTTACCTCATTCTAGTTGCAACCGGATTCTTCTTTATCGTTACTCAAGGAACACTTGTTTATTGCATGCTCCGCTTTAATGCTAAAGAAGGTGTTAAAGCCATGAACATTCATGGTAATACAAAACTTGAAATCATCTGGACTGCAATTCCCGCAATAATTCTTATCTACATTGGTTTTGCTCAGACCCCCACTTGGGCAAAAATGAAGTACATCGAAATCGACACATGGTTCCCTGTAAGGTACAAAGGTACCAACATCGAATCCGACCTGCATGTAACCGTATTGGGTAGGCAATGGGAATGGCGCATGAGGTATCCACAAGGAAACATCCCAGCAGATCCACAAGCTTGGGCCGATCTGGGAAACCTTCACGACCTTCATGTTGTTAATGAACTTCATGTGTGGAAAGATGCGAAGGTCAAGATTCATTTAAAGACTCAGGATGTCATCCACAGTTTTTTCATGCCTAACTTAAGGCTGAAGCAGGATGCACTGCCGGGAAAAATAATGCCCATGGTGTTTTCGCCCATCGAAGCAAATGTTCGATACAACCCCACAACAAAAATGATTGAAGAACTTAACCCTTCTTCCACCTGGGAAATCGCCTGTGCGGAACTATGCGGAGGCAACCACTATCGCATGAGGGGTAAACTTTTCGTTCACGAGACTAAACAAGATTATGAACGATGGTTCGCAGAAACCCTTAAAAACCAACGCCTTCACGAATCACCTCGCTTGCAACCCATCGTAGCAGCGGGCAACGGAGGCAAACCATGAACCACGAACCTCACACTTCCCATGAAGCAAAGCCTAGATTCCTGACCACCTATCTTTTCTCCCAAGATCACAAGATGATAGGCATACAGTTTCTCTTTTCTGGTCTGATCTTCTTCGGTATTGGCGGGCTCCTCGCTCTTCTGGTTCGGTTGCAACTCGCATGGCCTGATGGCAACCTTCCCTACATTGGGAAGTGGTTCCCACAAAGCTGGGGGGGCAAAATGTCTCCCGAGTTTTACACCATGCTTTTCACCATGCACGCCAGCATCATGATTTTCTTTGTCATCATTCCATGGCTGACAGGAACCTTTGGCAACTTTCTTATTCCGCTAATGATTGGTGCAAGGGATATGGCTTTCCCGAAGCTCAACATGTTTTCTTATTGGGTGATGTGGCCTGCTTTTATCATCATCTTGGCAAGCTTTTTTGTGGATGGTGGCGCTGCAAGTTCAGGCTGGACGAGCTACCCCACACTTTCAAATGTCGGCGCAGAAGCGGGCCTTGAAAAAATCCCCGCCAAGCCAGGCGAGCCTACAACCTCTTACACCGTCTTCAAAGATGATTCTTTTAATTCTCCCGCTGCGCCTGGTGCAGGCATGGGGCAAATATTCTGGCTTGTTTCTCTTATCTTCGTGGGTATTGGCTCGATGATGGGTTCTGTTAATTACATCACCACCATCCTCAACATGCGTGCACCAGGCATGGATCTTATGCGCATGCCCCTTACGGTTTGGTCCCTCTTTATCACCGCTATTCTTCAAGCGCTTGCGCTTCCCGTTCTTACCGTTGCTTTAATGCTGCCATTGCTCGACAAACTTATTGCTACCAGCTTTTTCCTGCCACCAGGCGGCCTTAGCTTCGGTAATTGGCATACTACTCCAGGGGGCGGGCAACCTCTGCTCTGGCAACACCTTTTCTGGTTCTATTCCCATCCTGCTGTTTACATCATGATCCTTCCAGCCATGGGCGTCGTATCAGATATTATTGCAACCTTTGCCAGAAAACCAATGTTTGGCTACAAACCCATGGTGTTCTCCATGGCTGCGATCGCATCCTTGGGATTCATCGTTTGGGGCCATCACATGTTTCAAAGCGGCATGGACCCAAGGCTGGGAACAGGCTTTATGCTTGCCACCATTCTCATCGCAGTTCCGAGCGCAATTAAAACCTTCAACTGGCTTGCAACCTTATGGGGAGCTAGCATTCTTTACACTACAGCTATGCTTAACGCTCTCGCTTTTGTATCCATGTTTGTGATCGGTGGGTTGAGCGGAATATTCATGGCAGCTACCCCTGTTGATGTTTATTTCCATGACACTTATTTTATTGTTGCTCATATCCACTATGTGCTTTTCATGAGCAGCATCTTTGGAATCTTTGCGGGCATCACTTTCTGGTTTCCCAAAATGTTTGGCAGACTTATGAACGAACCTCTAGGCAAAGTTCATTTCGCACTCACCTTCATTTTCGGCAACCTGACATTCTTCCCAATGCATATTCTGGGAATCGGTGGGCATCCTAGGCGATACTATGACCCTACGATTTATCAGTATCTCGAAAACCTTCAGCCCCTCAATCAATTCATGACGATCTCTGCTATGCTTCTAGGGTTGACTCAACTTCTTTTTGTAATCAACATTTTTTACTCTTTATGGTTTGGTGAAAAAGCGGGCAAGAACCCTTGGAATTGCAACACTCTTGAATGGGATGCCCCATCACCACCACCACATGGAAACTTCGAGCAAATACCCGTGGTTCAAAGAGGCCCCTACGAATATGCAATTGATGGACCTCTTGATCATTTGACCCAATCATCCCCGGCCAGCGAAGGGGTAAAACACCATGAATAAGATCATTGACTTAGCACCAACAAAAATGCGCATCACCGCTGCTTGTAGCTGGATTTCAGCATTCTTAGTTCTATCACTCCTTACTTTGGGAACGCTTATCACCACATACAGGGTTGGTATGGTTGATCCCATCTGGCCTACCGAACCTTGGTATCTGTTGAGCCAAAGCTGGTCTGAACCCTCTGCAGGTTATTTCATCGAACATATTCATAGAGTCGTGGGCTACATCAGTGGCTTTGCAATTCTAGGAATGATGCTGACATCTTTCCTTGTAAATAAAACTAGAACCAGCAAGGTCGCTTCCGTATTTTGCATCTTGGGGGTTTCTCTGGGCGTCCTTATAGCTATGACAAGCATCGATCGAACCAAAGCCATGGCTGATCCAATAGGCGCAGTCAACCAGATGAAAATGCGAATTGGCCTCGGCCTCGCTTTAGCTTCTGCCGTATTTCTTATGATTCAATCTATCAACGCATTTAGAAACAACGAGCAACACGCAGGCTTACAGTTCCTCGCACTTCTTTCCTACCTTGGCGTCATTAGTCAAGGTTTGCTAGGTGGACTCCGAGTTTACCTTCACGCCTTGGTAGGCCCTGAACTTGCAACCATTCATGGCGCAACCGGGCAGATGGTTTTCGCACTGGTTGCTGGCACCGCAATACTTGCAACTTTCCCGGGCGCTTTCCCAAAACTCGAAGACAAGGAAAAACGACTCCTCCCCATCATTGGATGGACTCTTGTAGTTGCTCTTTTATTTCAGCTTGCATGGGCCGTAATCGTCAGGCACGGCGGACAACCATGGGCGCAACGATTTCATATGATTGGCGCTTTCATCGTTTTCGGAGTGGTGGCATGGCTATCGCTGAGGATGGCTGGGGCAACCCATGCCCGCGCTTTTTTCAAACCTTATACCATACTACTAGGCTTGGTTGTTTTTGTTCAGGTTATACTCGGCGTTGAGGCCTACATAGGCAAATTCGCAACTGGTAAACCTTTAATTCAAGAGGCTGTCACTTTTGGACAAGCCACCGTTCGCACCTTACACGCATTGACCGGAGCCTTGCTTTTAGCAATCGCCTTTGCTGCTGCTTTAAGAATAAGTCAGGTTGCAAGATACAAAGGATTACAGAATGAAATCTAGTGCGACCTTAGAATTGAAACTACCTGTTCGCACCAAATCGCGCGCCATGGATTTCCTCGACCTCACCAAGCCTCGCATCTCTGCCATGGTTTTATTTTCGGTCGCTGCTGGCGGCCTTTACGCTGGCGCAAGAGGTGCTGAACTTCTTGTCGTTTTAAATACCGTCATCGGAACCACCATGGTTTCTGCAGGCGCTGGTGCATTAAACCACCTTTGGGAACGACGCACCGACTCCCTTATGCAGCGCACCGCTAATCGACCTCTTCCCGCAGGCAGATTACAACCACTTGAAACTTTTCTCTTCGGTATGCTTCTTGGCCTTGGTGGCACAGCTTATCTTTTAGTCACCGTCCCAAACATCCTTACCGCAATTCTCGCATTCTCTACCTTGGTTTCTTATGTGCTCATTTACACCCCACTTAAACAACTCACCACTTGGAATACCCTTATCGGTGCTA
>QWPF01000014.1:36979-41666 GCA_003671255.1 Planctomycetota bacterium
TAAGCGCAGGGTGGGCACAAAATGCTTCCCTCTTTTGATCCATCAGGCGATGTAACATCCCTACAAATGCGTGCTTACTGCCTTGCACTTATTCCCATTAGCCTTTTCCCAATATTAATCCAAGCTGCTGGCCCTCTTTATTTGATGGGCGCTGTCCTATTAGGAATCTTTTTCCTGCTGCCCACTTTAAAATTTCATAAAGAACGAAGCATGCAAAATGCCAGAAGTGTCATGCGAGCTTCTTTAATTTACCTCCCGGGTATCTGGGCTTTACTCCTTATTGACCACACCCTTAATCTTTTGTTCCGCCGGTAAGGATTCATCATGATTGTTAGCGAGAACAACACAACCAATCTCCCCATCAGCAATGGCAAACTTGCCATGTGGCTTTTTCTTGCAACGGAAGTTATGTTCTTTACTGGATTACTTGCAACTTGCATGCTCTTAAGAGAAAGCGCCCCCTTCCCCGGTACAGGAATCCCTCACTGGCCCGACCAGAAAACCGTTCATGTACAACCTTGGCTTGGTGCTGTTAATACCGTTATTCTGATCTGCAGCAGCCTTTTTATTCTTCTTTCCATCAATGCGCTAAAAGCACATAAAGCTTCCTCTTCTCTCTTTTTTCTTGGTACCTCCCTTATCCTTGGAACTGTTTTTCTTGGCGTCAAAGCTTTTGAATACAAAGGGAAGTTCGAACATGGCATCATCCCAGGCAACATCGGGGAGTGCCTGCCTGGAATGTCTGTACAAAGAGAAAAACTTCTTCAGCAAAATGGCCTCGCCTATGTTCGCAAAGTTCAGACACAATTACGGATCATTTGCGTAGGGGTCACCAATGACAATCTTAAAGATCAATCCGATATCATTAAAAATGCTTACGCTCTTTATTTACTTACCCTCGATGGCAAAGATTCCCAAAACGATTACATGAGGCCTTTATCTCCTGCGCAACTCGGCGAAAAAGTAAATCTTTTACTGGCGGAGTTCCCCCAATTGCACCTTCCCCCCGCAATCCCTAACGGAAATTTATGGGCCTCTTGCTACTTTGCACTTACTGGCGTTCATGCAATCCATGTACTATTTGGGTTGGCATTCATGCTAGGCATCTTTTTAAAAGGTGCATTTGGCAAACTGGAAACAATGGCAGGCACTTTGGAAGTCACGGGACTCTACTGGCATTTTGTTGACCTCGTGTGGCTAGTTCTTTATCCGATTATTTATTTCCTATAGGCACCAAACATGGAACACAAAGAACAATCTGATAGCCAAACCTTGCTGTTTATTACCGCTGCTGTGCTTGCATTCAATGCGATAATGCTGCCTATCATCGGGGCTTATCTGGAAAACAAAGTAAGGCTTTTAGCAATCCTTGGGATCATCTGCTTTCAAGTTGTTCTTGCAGCCGTAAACTTCATGCACCTCAAACGCGATGTTAAAAATGTCTGGTTTATCATCCTTCCAACAATTTTACTCTGTTGTTTTTTGATTGGTGGCTTACTCCCAGACACCATCTTTTACCGCCAAAGGTAACTCCCATGAAGTCTTACCTTTATTCTTATTTGATTCTCATCTCAATCATCTCTGCAGTTGGATGCTTTAATACCACGAATACCACCGGGAAACTTGAAGATTTTGGCACCGTTGGAGAGTTCTCTTTCCTTGAACGCAATGGCGAACAAATCTCCCAAGAGAACCTTAAAGGCAAGGTATGGCTCGCCTCTTTTGTTTTTACCCGCTGCACCGGCCCCTGCCCTCAAGTTTGCGCCACCCTCGCACGCTTGCAAGAAAAATTAAAAGATGTCCCTGACTTGCGAATTGTCACCTTCACCGTTGACCCCGAACGCGATAACCCTAAAGAATTAAACCTCTTCGCAGAAAACTTCCGGGCAGACCCCAAACGCTGGTTCTTTCTTACAGGCAAAGAAGATGATCTACACCAATTAATCAAAGAAAAGTTTCATCTCGCAGTAGGCCACAACTCTCCTGAACAATCCAAACCAGGCAATGAGTTTATTCACAGCCCCAGAATTGTTCTCATTGACAAGGTTGGACACATCAGGGGTTATTTTGAAGGTACACCCACCACCCCTGAAGGTGCCCCTGTTGATAAATTTGAAGATAAAGTTAAAGCCCTTGAATCTCATATTCTTACACTTGCAAGGGAGAAATAAGACCGTGGATTTCCTCAATCAATTCATTTGCCCAGGGTGGAATGCCAGCCTTAACGGCTTGGCAGGATGCCTCATCATCGCAGGTTTTTTAGCTATCAAAGTAGCTAAAAACAAAAAGCTTCACTCTGCAATTATGTTGACCGCTGTTGCAGTATCCGCAATCTTTTTGGCTTCCTACCTCTACTACCATTTGGTTGTCAAAGGCGGGGTTGCAACCAGTTTTCGTGACAAAAATCCAGATGCCCCAGATCTCATTCGCTATCTTTATTTTACCATCCTCATCACACACACTATTCTGGCAATTGTAGTCACACCCATGATTCTAGTTACCGCCTATCATGGTATTAAAGATAATCTTTCCAAACACATGCGGCTTGCCCGCATTACCTTCCCCATATGGCTTTATGTTTCTATTACTGGTGTTGTGGTCTACTGGATGCTCTATAGAATGTACTAAGGGAGTAAAAGCGTGATCATCAATAATTCAATCTTGATAAAAATAACCTTTGCGAGCTTTCTTTTTTTAGCTTCGCAACTGAATGCAAACGCTTGCCCTAACTGCAGGGATGCAACACGAAACTCCCCTGAAGCAAGCCAGGAAGAACAATACAACGAAGCCAAAGCTTTCAATAAAAGTATTTACTTAATGGCTGGTATGCCCTTTGCCATTGTTACTGGCTTTGGGATCTTCCTGAGGCAACTCCTCAAAAAAAATCAACAAATACAAAACCAATAACTCTTAGTTTGGCTGACGATAACTGCTTAGAAAGCCACTTACGGAATTGGAACCGTATCAAATTGAAAAGGTATGTCTTGATACTTCATTCCTGTCACTGCCTTATATACCAAAGCCCAATCTGAAAAATCACCAACTATTTTATCTTTCAGCAAGAAGTGGTAAGTAATAACCGCAGTTCTGTTCTCCATCATTTCCACAAGGTAACCATCTGCAGGCCATTCCTTACGGGTTTTGTTGTTGACCAATTTTAATTGATTGAGCACCGCCCAATTCTGGCTCGTATCAAAGTCCGGTCCCTGGGCCTCCATCTCGGCTTCAATACCAAAAGAAATCTTTGCAGTTCCTACGACAACTTTTTTTAAACTGCAGGAAAAGCCCTTCTTTAATTGCAATGGCTGCTCTTTCTGCCCCGCAACCAATTTCGAAAGACTTCCAAATTCAATTTGTTCAAAACCAACTGGAACTATTGACTTGATTTTCCCTTTAATTAAAAAAGTTTCAGCCAGGTTCCTTTTCAAGTAAGGAAGATTGACAACCAAAGGTAAACTGTTTGTCCCATCCACAGGAGCAAATGATTTCCCCTTGGTAGCAATAACTGCGAGTGGCTTCCCCTCGTATATGGATTCTATTTCATAAGCAACGGTATTAATTAAAACTGGTTCAACCTTATCCGACCACTCTAGTAGTAAATCGAGCTTTGTTACAGAATTAGAAAAAGCCAAATCAATAACTGAAGAAACTCGCAACACCTTTGTTTTAAACAAAGAATCACCATTTTTTTGAGGCTTTCCCTCGAACGCAATCAAATCTGTTATCAGAAACGAAATTGCAACCACAAAAAGAAACGCAGCAAGCTTTTTGAAACCCAACATTCCCATAATCCCGCCAATAAAAAGGTCATTCTTCATCGAAAGCGAAAAACTTATAATAACAGAATCATGCTGTTAATGTTAAAAAACAAACCAATCCACAACATCCAACTGCTCTGCTTGGCAACTAAATGAGGAAACAAGACGCATTGTAGTTTGAAAGGTAATCACTTTACGACAAACGATAAAACCAATGAATAAAAGCTTTCAAGTGTAGGTGTTTTCATCCCAGAAACTTTTCCCATGTCATCAAATCGCCGCAATTCAACTGCTGATTTATAATAAGGATTCGATTCAAACTCAGCACCCTCCCTACTAGACATGGGGCCGCCTTGAATTTCAAGACTCAGAAGGGATGCAGGCGATAGTCCATCGATATAAGTTTTACTTTTATGACACAAATATCGCTTTGCAGCAACATGCAACCTAATGGGTTCTAATATCTCGGGCCCAAAAAAGCTTGTCAGCTTTATCACACCCAGATCTTCATGGCGCATATCTACACCATGGCTCGCAACATCTTCACCTTCATCATGTTGAAGATGCCCATAATCATGCAGAAGAGATGCAACCACAACAGCATCTGAACTATTAAACTGCATTGCAAAGGTCGCGGTTTGCAGAGCGTGTTCCAATTCAGTTACCGATTCACCATACTGGCGATGCCCGACCTTGTTATAGACATCAAAAATCATCTGAACGATTTGATGGGGTGTCATAAAAGCCTGTAAGTAACCTTATATAAACTACAAATTAACAACTTAACCATAGGGAATTTAGAACCTAATAGCAAGTAAAAGAATGCCGACTAAATACAAACTTGAAGCGCAAGCGAAGCAAGAATTCGTGATTGTAAAACGGGCAGTGAAAGGAAGAATAAGAATGGAACTCCGCATAAGCGAAGTTGA
>QWPF01000140.1 GCA_003671255.1 Planctomycetota bacterium
CCGCTGACCTTACAGGTGAAAGTATACCTCATCTGAAAACTTCGGGTGATACCATTCTTGCTGGTTGTTTGAATGGCTTGGGCGCACTCACCTTCACGGTTCTTAAAGTTGGAAATGATACCGCTGCGGGCAGGGTTTTTGACCTTACAGTTAAAGCCCTTGCTTCGAAAAATAAACTCGAGCGAACTGCAGATCGACTCGCACGATGGTTCCTTCCCGTTGTTCTTGGGCTTGCTGCAATCACCTTTCTTGCGTTCTTAATCGTAAGTCAATCAGGTTGGTTTCGTAATCCAGAACTTCCCAAGCCTGGATTTTATACCGCCCTTCGTGCAGCACTTTATCCTGCTCTTTCCATCCTTGTTGTTGCATGCCCCTGCGCACTTATCCTCGCTACTCCTGCAGCAATGATTGCAGCAATGGGCAGGCTTGCTGGCACAGGCATTTTAATCAAAGGCGGAAACTCACTTGAACAACTTGCGCAAATCAATGCCTTCGCTTTTGATAAAACCGGCACTCTTACCGAGGGCAAATTAGAACTCGGGCAAACTTGGTTTGCAGAAGATGGTTTTAATGCTGATGAGGCCCTTCGCCTAGTTGCAAGTGTTGAGCAATCCAGCGAACATCCCTTGGCAAAGCTTCTGGTTCACTCTGCAAAAAGCAAAGGGCTAACTCTTTCGCAAGCCATAGATTTTAAAGCACTTCCTGGTTTTGGGGTCGAAGCTTCACTTGATGGTAAAAACATTCTTGTTGGTACTCCAAGGCTTTTTCTTGAGCGTGGTATTACCATCCCTGATCCAGTAGATGATGCAATCAAGAGTTTTGAAACTACAGGCCAGACCGTGATGGTGGCTTCTATTGATGGAAAAGTTCAAGCGTTGTTTGGGGCCCGCGATCGCATTCGCCCAGAAGCTGCAGGCGTTATTTCCAAACTGCGCGAAATGGGAATCGAGCGCATCGCCCTTCTCTCTGGCGATCGACCTATCGTTGCAGATCAAGTTGCAAAATATCTAGGAATTGATGAATGTCATGGCGGCTTGCTTCCTGCAGATAAAGAGAAAATTATCGTAGAGATGTCTTCCACGCATCGGGTTGCAATGGTGGGCGATGGGATTAATGATGCTCCTGCCCTCGCGCGTTCTAATGTGGGCCTTGCTGTTGGTGGGCCCTCTGGTATCGAGGTCGTTGCAGAGTCAGGCGATGTGGTTCTTTTAGGCGATCCGCTTCGCTCTCTTCCTTTGTTGATCGGGCTTTCTCGCGCAACTTTGCAAACGATTAATCAGAACATTCTTTACTTCGCTTTTGGTGTCAACATTGTTGGGATTGTCATCACAGGCTGGCTTTGGCCTTTGTTTGCCCCTACCGATTGGATGGAACAATCCCCCCTATTTGCAGTTGTTTATCATCAATTCGGCTCTTTCGCAGTGCTGCTAAACTCGATGAGACTTTTATGGTTTCAACGAGAATCCAATCTTTCAGCTTCTAATTCGTTTGCGAAATTCACTGATAAAGTTGGCGCATTTTTTGATCGTCTGCTCGATATCGATGAGCATTTCGACTTCATCTTCCACAACTGGCAAAAAGTATTTGCAGCCACCTTTGCAACATTGCTTTTGATCTGGCTTTCTTTTGGGTTTACGCAAATCCAATCCAATGAAATCGGGTTGGTGCAACGCATGGGCCGCCTCTTGGATGATCAGTTAGAACCTGGCTTGCATTGGCGCTTGCCCATCCCATTCGAAAAAGTCACACGCATTCAACCTGCGAAAGTTCGCACCCTCGAAATTGGGTTCCGCACACTCTCCAACGGTAAGGTTACATCAGAGTCGGGCGCATGGAACAGCAGGCATGAAAGCGAAGGGTTTTACAGAGTCCCTGATGAATCCGTCATGATCACAGGCGATGGCAACCTCATGGAAATCCAGGGCAGCATCCGCTATGCAATCACCGATCCTCGCAAGTTCCTTTTCAATTGCAATGATGTCGAAGCAATCCTTCGTGCCAATACCGAATCGATTCTGCGTGAGTTGGTAGGTTCAAAATCGCTGGGTGCTTTATTGACAGAAGATCGGGGTAAGTTTCAAACCCAAGCATCTAATCTCTTAGAAAATCGCATTACAAATCTTGATGCTTCAGTCATGGGCATCAGGCTTGAGGGTTTATCTCTTCACGATTTGCATCCTCCGCAAGAGGTGGTGCGATCTTATTACGCAGTTACGCAAGCCATGGAAATGCGAGATAGAAAAATCAACGATGCCCAAGGCGCAGTGTTGATCAAACTTGCAGATGAACAAGGCAGGGCACTTCTAAAAGAGAGGCTCGCACAAGCTTTTAAGGATGAGGTTATCGATAAAACCAAAGCTCAGGCCGATGTTACTTTGGCCCTTCTTTCCAGTAGAGTGGGCCCTTCTGCCTACGATGATTTTCTACTTATCTCAAGTTCATTGATCGAAGTTTTACAAGGTGCGAAACCCGATGAGGCTGCCCGCATCACCTTGGAACAACTAAAGGCCCGTAGAGATTCTTGGAAGTCACTCGCTGATTTTAGAAGATTCTGGAACGCTATCTCTTCCGCTCTTGCGGGCAGGGATAAAATCATCATCGATTCTGATAAGCCCGTTAAGAGCAACCTTTGGCTGATGCCTTCAGACTTTTTCCGCATGCCCGGCTTTTCTTCTGCCCCTGTGGATAGGCAAAAACCTGCTCCCAAAAGCAATGATGGAGGACTTTCACCATGAAAACTTTCTTAATATCACTCGCTATACTCGTTCTTCTTGCAGTAATGCCCCAGTGCATTTTTACTGTTGATCGGGCTGAGTTTGTTTACCTTACTCAATTTGGAAGGCACCTCGAAACTTTCGATGGCGCTGATTCTGCGCAAGCAGGATTGCACTTTAAATTGCCCTGGCCCATTCAATCAGTGCTTCGACTTGATCGCAGAATTCAATTCTTCGACCTTCCAAGTGTTGAACTTCTTACCCGCGATACCCAACGCAATACCATCGATAAAACTCTTAGCCTCGATGCCTACATCTGCTGGCGTATTCGCGATGCCAAGGGCGTTGATACTTTTCTTCGTACCGTAAACACCATTGAAGGCGCTAAAGCTATTTTGGCACAGCGCATTAATTCAGAGCTTGGCGCAGCCATTGGCACCATGGAACTTGATGATCTTGTAAGTATTGAAGAGGGCAAGGTTGAAAAACAACGCGAGATTCTACGCACCAAGCTTTTGCTTGAACCAGGCAGGGCCAATGGGAAATCATTGCAGGAATCTGCATCTGCTGATTATGGCATTGAAGTGGTTGATATCAGGCTGCGAAGAGCGAATCATCCGCCTGCGGTTAGGCAGGCGATTTTCGATCGCATTATCAGCGAGCGGGATAAAAAAGCGGCTCAGTACCAAAGCGAGGGAGAACGAAAAGCTGCAGATATCCGCAGTGCGGGCGAGAAAAATGTCGCTCAACTTCGTGCCTCTAGCGAAGCAGAATCCATCCGCATGAAAGGCCAGGCAGAAGCTCAATCCGATCGCTTGCGATCTCAGGCGCAATCCCGCGATCCCCAGTTTTATACCTTCCTAAAAAAGCTGGAAGAGTACCAACGCATCTTGGGTGATAACAAAACAGTTTTACTTCTAGGAACCCACAGGGAATTGTTCGACCTACTTTTCTCACCCCCTCAAGGCTCTTCCAAAACCCCCGAAACCAAAGGGGCTAAGCCATGAGAAAAACCCTGCTGGTTTTAATTGCCCTCGTACTTGGTTTCTATCTGCTGACGGGTTTCACCCAAATCAGGCCGGGTGAAAAGGGAGTTATCAGGCGCTTTGGTAAACCATTGCCCCAACTTGCGGACCCTGGCCTTTTCATCGGTCTTCCCTATGGCATGGATCGCGTTGATCGAATTGCTGTTGATAAAGTAAATAATATTGCAGTTGGATTTTTTGAAGATGATGGAGGCAAACCCCTGCCCCCAGGCCAGATGCTTACAGGTGATAACAACCTCGTTAATGTTCAAGTGACTGTTTATTATAAAGTAGAGCCTGGCATGGAAGTTGATTTCGCAATCAATGCGCCCATCATTCCCGAATTTCTGAAACGCTATGTTGAATCTGAAACTGCAATGTGGATTGCAAGTAAAACCGTTGATGAAGCATTGCTTCTAGGCAAGATTTCGATGGGCCCTGTTATCCTTGATAAAACCACACAGAGAATCCAAGGCTGTAATCTCGGAGTCCAACTCCTCGATGTTCGCGTTTCCCTCGTTGCACCACCTGATGAAGTCAAACCTTCTTTTGATTCTGTTGCTAGGGCCCAAACTGCAGTTACCACCTTGCTTAACAAAGCGGAACAAGATACCGAAAGTAAACTCAGGCAATCAGAATCTGATAAATTCAGACTCGAACAGGAAACCCTCGCTCTTACCAACACCATGATTCTACAAGCCAATAAAGATGCAGAACGCTTTCTCGCTAGGCTTCAGCAATATCTTGAAGGCCGAAAAACCAATCCCGATTACCTCCTTCAAATCTGGCAGGAAGAGCGGGGTAAAATCTTTGCGAAACTTCGCGATCAGGGAAATCTAGGTTTGTTGGATCAATACTTGGGCGCAGGTGGGCTGGAAATTAATCTCATGCCCTTAGGGCCAAAAACCAAGCCTTGATTTCTTCACCTCAAACTTTATTATTCACTTTTGTTCTTACTCTTCGCTTTCATCTCGGTGGTTATTTTCTTCACCATCTCCGCTGCATCTGCAAACTTCTCGTGCGCTTCTTCCACTTTGCTTTTATCATTTATTTTTATCCCCTCTACTAACAGAGTTTGCGCTTCTACCTGCGTTTTTAAATAAACAACAAAATCGGGATACCAACCCGCCCAACGGCTTGGCACCTTTTTATACCCATTGAACTTTGCCGCATAGTCAGACCAAATCGGCGTTATTTCTGTCGCCAAAAGTGTTGCAAATTCTTCTTCTGTAATTTGCGCTTTTCGCACACCCGCCTGCCCTTTGGTAAATTTCATAAGCAGAGATTCTTCTTCTTTTCCGAATCGTTCAAATGTTTTAATCGCTAGAAATTTATCTGCGGTCTCGATTTGCAGCATAAACCAACTCCCCCAACATATCCCAACCCCAAGAAGCATTAAAACACCTTGCTTAAGAATCGGGGTTTTTAAAATCGCATTCTTTTGCATCAACCCCGCAAGAAGACCAATCAAAAACCCTGCAAGCGCTCCGCCCCCATGCGCAGCCTGATCCACACCCGCAAGGAAAAACACAAATGCGATATTTAAAACAATGAAGTTTATTGCCCATAATCGAAGCTGAGACATGATCGCTACAGACATCCCAGGGGGCTTTGCCAATAAATATCCCAGCAAGCTTCCGAATATACCAAACAACGCCCCCGATGCACCCGCACTTACTCCAAACTCATTCCACCATAGGCTCGCTTCACTGCCTCCTATTGCGCTTACAACATAAAAAATCAGAAATGTCGTACTGCCAAACAGCCTTTCAAGAAAGGGCCCAACTTTCCAAAGCACAAACATATTCACACCAAGATGGACTAATCCAATGTGCAAAAAAGCGCAGGATAGAAGACGCCAAGCTTCGCCATCCATCGTCTTTGTGCCCGCGTTGGCACCCCACGCAAGAAGCTGCTCTGTGGTTGGTTGAAACAGATCAACACCTGCATACAACATTGCTAGAAAAACAAGAATGTTCATCCCAAACAAGGCATAGCTTATCGGTACATAAGGGCTTTTTTTTAGTAGCAGGGCTTGAAAGGATTCTACATCGATCACTTCTTCGGGCACTAATTCATTTTCAATCAAATGATCCGGGCTCAGATTGCAAGCCTTGCAGATTTTTAACGCAACAGGTTTGCTAATACCCTGGATCGTAAAGTTATATCCCCCTTCTTCCATCGTTTGATATATCAAGCCAACTTTCTCGGGTGGGTAAATCAATTGCGGATCATAAAGCGAAAAGTACAATGCACCTTTAGGATCAACTGCAACATGGCAAATATTAGTGATGGGCGTGATTATTCCCAAGGGCGATTGAAGGGTCAGAGTGCCTTTCGTTACATGAAGCCTTAAGCTCTTTTTCCATTGAACCCATGAGGATAATGCAATAAGAAGCATCAGAATACCAAACACAATGTTTTTATGTTCTGAATCGGGCAGAGACCACGCAACAGCGACAAGAATGGCACAGGAAAATGCAAAAGTGGTAAGAAAAGGCCAGATTTTAGGGCTTATGCGAATGCTTATTCTCGAAGAGTTCAATTGCGGGTGGTTAGATTCCAATGCCATGAAAAAAGCCCCAAGGGAAGAATGCGGTGATCCGATCTCGATAAGTCCTTTAATTTACGATATAAGAAAACCTGTGGGAATCATTCCCGCACCCGTTTAGGAACCTTAGGCATGATGCAGATTCTTTTTCGTATACCTGTTTATACCAGCTTTACACCCGAAGGTATTCCGGTTTATGGCTTTGGTATGATGCTTTTTATTGCCTTCATCGTATGCACCTGGCTTGCAGGAAAACGAGCGGTAGCAAAAGGCATCGAAGCGCAAATCGTACATGATTTATCCGTCTGGATTTTTGTCGCAGGCCTTCTAGGCGCCAGAACTCTTTTCCTCTACGAACAAAAACTCACCGTTACAGAGTTTCTGATGAATTTCCCCCGCATCTGGGATGGTGGCATCATTCTTTATGGCTCGGTTTTGGGAGGCACTCTCGGATTTTTTTCCTATTGGTTCATGGTGCTTAGGCCAAAACGCATCGAGCCCCTTTTGGTTATCGATATCCTCGCCCCCTCCGTTGCCCTGGGTATTGCAATTGGAAGAATTGGCTGCTTGATGAATGGCTGTTGTTTTGGTCAGATCGTGGAGCCTTCGCAACCAGCACTTGCAATTCACTTCCCGTTGGCTGCCCCTGCTCGCTATGATCTTGTACGCACTGGTTTGCAAACTGCAACGGGCTTCACCTTTTCGGAGAATCAAAAAGGGCAGGGAGCTGTCGTTGGTAAAGTTGAACCCGATTCCCCTGCGAAAAAACTAGGCATCGCTGAGGGTGATATCATCATCGAAGCCGAAGGCCAGATGGTTAAGAACCCATTCGATCTCGGGATGATTCTTAATAACGATTGGCCCAGAGGTAAGAAAACTCTCCAACTCAAAATCCAAGGCAAACAAGAACTGATTTTGCAACCCCATGGCTTGGGCCTTCATCCTGCACAACTTTATGAAACCATGAGCATGGCTTTGCTTTTGTTTTTGCTTCTTTCCTTTGAACCGTTTCAAACCAGGGTTGGGCAGTTGACCGCTATTTTAATGATGTGCTATGCAATGCATCGGTTTCTTAATGAGTTGTTACGCAGCGACCCTAGGCCCGTTTCTTTAGAAAGCAATGTTAGTCTATTTCTATTCCTTGCGGGCGCTTTACTTCTTGCCTATCTGCAATGGAAAGGCACCCGGGTGAATAATACTCATCCTGCCCCCGCAGTTGGTTGATGATTCAAAACATATCTTTCAGAACCGAAAATATAAGCAGCGCAAGCGACGAAAATACACTCGACCTATTGAGCGGCGGATGTTAATCCGCTGGTTCAAGAAGTAAACAGAGCGAAACCGGTGCTAGGCGAAAAAGAACCGG
>QWPF01000141.1 GCA_003671255.1 Planctomycetota bacterium
TTTCATATTTGCAACCGCAAAAGATCCTGGGGAGAATTCTTCCACCATGCCATAGATATAAGCCCAGATCATGCCAACGATAAGATAAAGGCAACAACCGCCAATGATTTTGTCGAAGCCGATGGCTTTGTCGAGCCATAGTTCGCGAAACAAATAAAATCCGAGGCTGAAAAAGAAAACCATGTGAGAAACCATCCTAGGCAGCATGACCCATTTTGGATGGGACAACCCCGGTAAGTTATCAGGCAGAATCAACAAGGCGCAGCCAAATAGGCAAAAAGGTAACGAGAAGAAATAAATGAACTTTGTGGCTTCATCATTATTTCTAAGAGCATAAGGGACAGAGAAGAGGAAAAAGGCGAAGAACAAAGCAAGGATGTCATCGCCCGATTTTGCATGATCCAAAGAGGGGAAAATAATAGCGAGCAAAAGTAGGTTGAGTAAGACCCAAAAAAAGCGGTCGTTTACACAAACTTTTTGAACCAACCGATTGAAACTCCCTAGCCAAGAATCATGGGGCAAAGTTTTATCTGAAGAAGAATCTTCATCATAAACATAGCCCACTTCAGCTTGCACATTATTATTTATGTTACTCATACATGAAAACCATAGACGCCTTAAGTTAACTCAGGTAAGGCGGATCTATAGCTATAGGTGAATGTTGAGTAAAGATTGATTTAGAGCTAATTAATCGAGGCAAATAAAATCAAACTCTCTGAAATACAGTAGCAGGTGGTTTGGGTGGAATAGTTAGTTTTGGGGCTTCGGTTTTTTCTTGAAAACCATTAAGGTATCATCGGTTCCTGGAATTGCTTCGAACTTGGTGGGGCGATCTTTTCCTTTGGGTGCCATGCAGATGGTGAGGATATCGCCTTCAAGTTTATAAATTCCTAGAAGTTTTTCTCCCTTCATGGTGCCCCCGTCTGGGCTGACATCCAAGGTTTTCGGATTTACCTCTGGATTGAGTTCAACGGTGGTGCCTGCAAATCTTTTGCCATCCCTTTTCCAAACCACATGCTTGCCATCGACCATTCTTTCAATGGAATCAACGATTTCCTTGGCTGTTTCTTTACCATTACGCGTAAAAGAAGTGACCTGCCAAACGCCTTGATGGAGGGCTTCTTCTTGTTGGAGCTTAGTTTCTTTAGGGTCAACTGCAGAAACAAAAGTAGCAATCAACAAAGAAAATATTAGAGAACATCGAGTAATCATGCAGTCTCCGATAAAATTCAACCTAAACAGGCCTAAAAATTGATTCACTATTATTTTAGGGTATCAATTGAAGAGCATACGCACAAAGGTTACATTATTATCTTACTAAATTCCTACCCTTTGAAGTTCTAACCCGAGATCCCCAATGAATAGTATAGGCCTTGCTTTAGGAATGATGACACTGATTTGTAACGCAGACACCGATTGGGTGGAATTAATTCCTGAAGGAAAGTTAGACGCATTTAAAAAAGCATCCCCCAAGTTTGTCTGGACTGATAAAGTGAGCCTTGATGGCGCAAAGCAAAATAAGCTTGCAGCAAGCAAAGATAAAGGTGCCATCCTTTTCAACAATAACGAAGGATTGCCAGGCTTAGTCACCAATCAATCCTTTGGCGATCACGAAATTCATCTCGAGTTCTTAGTTGCTAAGGGTTCCAACTCGGGCATTAAAATGCATATGCTCTATGAGATTCAAATTTTCGACAGCTTCGGTAAAACCAATTTAACTGGTTCAGATTGCGGTGGCGTTTACCCCCGCTGGGAATACAAACCGGCCTTCACCTATATCGATAAAGGCGTGCCCCCTTCGAAGAACGCTTGCAAGCCCGCAGGCGAATGGCAAACTTTGGACATCACTTTCATAGCACCCCGTCTTGATGAGGCAGGCAACAAGGTTAAAAACGCTCGGCTGCCCAAGGTGCTTTTGAATGGCGAATTGATTCACGATAATGTGGAGCTACTCACCCCCACAGGAAACAACTTCAAGTTAAAGGAAAAGAGTAAAGCGCCGATCATGATACAAGTGGATCACGGCCCGGTGGCATTCAAAAACATCAAAGTTCGAGAATTGCAAAAGTAACTTTTCAAGAATGGTTGTCATGACAACTCCCGCATTCATCTTAACTTGGCTAATACTTGGTGCAGATCCTGCGCAGATTAATTTTTCGCGGGATATCCTCCCGATTCTTTCTGATAACTGCTACTCATGCCATGGGCCTGATGAAAAGGCACGCAAAGCGAAACTAAGACTAGATACTCAGGAAGGCGCGTTTGCAAAATCGAAGTCGCCAGGCGCCCATATCATCAAGGCGAAAGACAGTACGAAAAGTGAGCTGTTCCAACGCTTGATAACCACCGATGAAAAAGAGTTGATGCCCCCGCCCTCCTCTGCCAGAAAGCTTGGAAAAAATCAGATCGAACTATTGAAGGCTTGGATCGATCAGGGCGCAAATTGGGGGAAGCACTGGGCGTTTGAAGCTCCCATCAGGCCTAATGTTCCTGTTTCAACCAGCGATGCTCGGACTTCTAATCCCATTGATTCTTTTATTCTTGAGAAGCTGAAGGCTGAAGGATTAAAGCAAGCTCCCCGAGCAACCCGTGAGACTTTAGTTAGGCGATTGTACCTTGACCTTACAGGCTTACCCCCGAATTTAGTACAAGCAGAGTCTTTTATTAATGACAACTCGCCCAACGCCTATGCAAAGCTGGTGGATGGTTTGCTTGCCAGCCCGCATTATGGCGAACGCATGGTCTGGGATTGGCTTGATGCCTCGCGTTACGCAGATAGCAATGGGTATCAGGGCGATAACGAACGAACCATGTGGCCTTGGCGTGATTGGGCAGCTTCCGCATTCAATGATAATCTTTCCTTCAAAGAGTTCACCACTTGGCAACTTGCTGGCGATCTCCTTCCCAATCCAACTATTGAGCAACGCCTTGCAACTGGCTTTAATCGCAATCATATGATCAATGGCGAAGGAGGCAGGATCGCAGCAGAAAACCGCATCGATTATGTGATGGATATGTCTGAAACCATGGGGACAATCTGGCTGGGCCTGACCTTCAATTGCTGCAGATGCCATGATCATAAATACGATGCTCTTTCGCAGAAAGATTACTACCAGCTTTTCTCATTCTTTAATAACACGCCTGTTGATGGTGGAGGTGGAAACCCCCAAACTCCCCCCGTGCTGGAATTCTCCACTTCTGAACAGCTTCTAAAAAAGAAGCAACTTGACTCTTCTGTGGGTAAGCTTCAAAGCCAGGTTGAAGAACTTGAGAATAAAATATTCCCCAGAGAGAAAGGTAAAAAAGCATCAGACTCAGAAGCTGCAAAGGATTATTCCAAAGAGAGTAAAGATATTCTTTCCAAGCCTGCAGGCTCGAGAGGCAAGGCGCAACTTCAACAACTTGCAAAGGCAGTTGAAAAATCCAAACCAGAACTCTTTCTAATTTTGAATAGCCTTATCAAAACTATCGATGAACGAGACAACTTTTCAAAGTTGATGCCCCGTGTCATGGTGATGGAAGAACTTCCGAAGCAGCGAGAAACTTTTATTCTCAACATTGGTAATTACGAAAAGCCCATGGCCAAAGTTGGTATTGCTGTCCCTGCCGTGCTTCCTCAAATTCGCAAGGCTGATTCAATCAACAGGCTCGATCTGGCGCAGTGGCTTGTAACCAAGGAAAACCCCCTTACCTCGCGGGTGATCGTCAATCGATTTTGGCAGCAATTCTTTGGAACCGGAATCGTTAAGACATCTGAAGACTTTGGCGTGCAGGGAGAAAAGCCATCTCATCCCGAACTTCTTGATTGGCTTGCAGTGGAATTTCAAGAGAGTAATTGGGATGTCAAACATCTTGTTCGACTGATCGTACTTAGCGAAACTTATCAACAATCTTCGAGGTTGGATCCTGAAGCTAAAGAAAAAGACAGTGCCAATAAGTTTCTTTCCCACGGCCCAAGATATCGCAGGCCCGCATGGATGATCCGTGATCAAGCGCTTGCTGCATCCGGCCTTTTAATTCCTCAAATTGGTGGCCCGCCCACTCGGCCCTATCAGCCCCAAGGTATCTGGGAAGATGCAACCTTTGGTAATAAAAGATATGTTCCAGACCAAGGCGAAAACCTCTACAAGCGAAGTGTCTATACCTTTTGGCGCAGGATCATCGGCCCCACCATGTTCTTTGATACCCCCGCTAGGCAGTATTGCAATGTCAAGCTTTCTCGCACCAATACCCCGCTTCATGCCCTCGCAACCCTCAACGATACAACCTATGTTGAAGCATCGCGTGTGCTTGCGCAAAGAGAACTTCTTGCAACAACCAACAAGGGTGAAGTTTTGGATGAAGTTGTGATTGAAAACATCTTTCGTGCCATACTTGCAAGGAAGCCAAGTAACGAGGAAGCAGGCATTTTATCTGCTGCAGTTAAGCGGTATCAGGATGCCTTTGAAAAAGATGCTGAAGCTGCGAAGAAATTTATCGCAGTGGGAAAAATGCCTGCGAGCACCGCCATCGATAGTAAAAAGCTTGCAGCGTTTGGCACCCTTGCCCTTTCCCTTTTCAACCTTGATGAGGCCTTGAACAAGGAATAATTATGGATCCTAGAATTCAACAATCGTTGCTGGTGAACCGCAGGGAATTCTTCGGGAAGCAGGCCTTGGGATTAGGCACTGCTGCGCTTTCAGGCTTGCTTGCAAAGGATGGGTTCGCTGCTGCCCCCCAGAATAATAGGCTGCCCGATCTTCCCCATTGGAAGCCCAAGGCCAAGAATGTCATCTATCTATTTCAGAATGGCGCGCCCACCCATGTAGATCTTTTTGATTACAAACCTAAATTGATCGAGATGCATGGTAAGCCCGTGCCTGATTCCCTCTTCGAAGGCAAGCGCTTCTCGACCATGACAGGTAATCCCAAGGGTAAGGTGATGCTTTCGCCTGTCGAGCCTTTTAAGCAGCGGGGAAATAGTGGTTCATGGGTGAGTGATTTTCTGCCACATACCGCATCGATCGCAGATGATCTTTGCTTTATTAAAAGCATGCATACGGAAGCGGTGAATCATGCACCTGCGATATCATTCTTTTTGAGTGGCGCACAGATTCCCGGTAGGCCCACCCTAGGATCCTGGCTTTCCTATGGCTTGGGTAGCGAATCAGAAAACCTTCCCGCCTTTGTTGTCATGACTTCTATCAGCAAGGGCACCACCTGTGGTCAGATCTTTTACGATTTCTATTGGGGTTCGGGTTTTCTTCCCTCGAAACATCAGGGTGTGAAATTCAGTTCCGGTGGCGACCCCGTGCTTTATCTTTCCAACCCCGAAGGCATGAGCAAAAATCTGCGTAGGGCCCAACTCGATGACATCTCAAAATTAAACGAGATCAAGTTGAAAGAGTTTGGCGATCCAGAAATCGCTACCCGTATCGCTCAGTACGAAATGGCTTATCGCATGCAAACCAGCGTGCCTGAACTTACCGACTTCTCTAAAGAATCTGAAAAGACACTTGCAATGTATGGCCCACAAGTGCGTGAGCCCGGAACCTTGCCTACAACTGCCTGATGGCCCGCAGCCTTGTGGAGCGAGGCACCCGATTTGTTCAAGTCATGCACGCAGGCTGGGATCAGCATCGCAGCATCACCACCGAACTTTACAACCAATGCAGGGATACCGACCAACCCTCTGCAGCCTTGGTTCGCGATCTGAAGCAACGTGGTTTATTAGATGATACTATCGTGATCTGGGGCGGTGAGTTTGGTAGAACTCCCTTTATCCAAGGCGATATCGCCAACAGGCCTCAATGGGGCCGTGATCATCATCCCTATGCCTTTACTATCTGGGCTGCAGGTGGAGGATTCAAGCCTGGTATTTCCTATGGCGCTTCCGATGAGCTTGCAATGAATGTTGCAACTGATGGCGTTCATGTGCATGATTTTCAAGCAACGCTGTTACAACAGTTGGGCATTGATCACACGAAGTTAACCTTTAAGTTTCAAGGCAGGCATTTCCGCCTGACCGATGTCTTTGGCAAAGTCGTGCCCGGCATACTTGCGTAGAAGTTTACCAACCGATGCAACCACCACCGGAGAAATCCAATAGGGCTTGGCCTCTTTTTCGTGCTAGTAAAAAGTGGTGCCTCTCAGGTTTCTGCGATTGAAAGGATAATTCAGTTTCCCTGCTTTATTTGCAAGTGGCGGTAAGCTGTGTAAAAATGGACCTGCCCCCTTTGATTTCTTCTAAGTGAAAGGGACTTATGAGATATGCTTGTCCTTGTTGCGGATTTTTGACCCTTTCGGAGTTACCACCAGGAACATTTGCGATATGCCCTATATGTTATTGGGAGGATGATAATGTACAATTCAATGATCCGGCCTATGGTGGGGGTGCAAACGAGGAAAGCCTTCGTCAAGCCCGGGCTAACTATCGAGAATTCGGAGCTAGTTCCAGACGAGTCATTAACTTAGTTCGCCATCCCGTAGAAGTTGAAAAACCAATGAATCCTTTACCAGATTCCCAATCTGACAACCTTTGAAGCAAGAAAAGGGGGTAGTTCTAAATAGCACGAACTTAAAACACAACCCTTTTATCCAGTCAGGCTTTAACCAATTCAGATCTCGGCCTAGTGACCAGTGAAGTTTGGGTGGATGGTTTTGGCAATGCGGTCAAGACCATCGTGATGGCTATGATGATGCCGAGCGGGAAACTTCAATATCGGATGGGAGAGCTTTCGTTGCATTAATAGGTCCTGAAGGGATGCTGTGAAAGGATTACATTCAAAAACTTAATGGCTTGGGAATTACTCCCATTTTCAAATAGGATAAAAGCGATGAAGAATGCTATAGAAATAGTCAATTACATAGACGAATATGTTTTTCACTGCCTACAAAGGCCTGCCATGTACGCATCATCACCGCAAGCGCTTGAAGATATTTTAAGATTTTGCGATGAAATCCGTAATTTCGCCATGGAAGTGAATGAGGTTTTTCTGGGTGAGGGGTGTACTTCATTTAGGCAGTTTTTAAAATCCAAAGGTTTTGAAGCCCAGGCATTTACAAATGCCAAAGAAAATCAGGGGTTAAATGATTTTGAGATGTTTAACAAACTTGTAAAGATATATAGCGAATATTTAAACAACAAAGGCAAAAATTAAAATGCTTTCGTATATATAGTTTTTGAAAGCGGAAGGTAAAGGGTTTTATTTGGCTAAGAAACTTAAGAAATGAGACTGTTATCAAAGATCCTTGCAGTAGAACGCAAACCTTGGGTTTTGGAAAATGCTGGTAAAAGAATCATGTTGAGTTCAAAAGATGTGAATTCTTGAAAAAGATTCGAAGAAGTTATCCGGTGCTATGAAATCAAGATGATAGCATGGGTAGCGGCATCAATTACGCATGGAACAACCAGAGGTTGCAGTCGATGGCCTTGTTCACGGGGGATTACAAATCGGCGCAGGTGGGATTTGGCTACGATAGCGTAGGGCGTTTGGCCCAAACTGCGCTAGTTGGACAAATTCCCTGTTTAACCATGCAGGAATCGGCGAAGCGGATCGATTCAAGTTGGGAGAATTTTCAGGATTGGATTGGGGAGAAGAAGTGTTAATCGATGATG
>QWPF01000142.1 GCA_003671255.1 Planctomycetota bacterium
CAACTGCGGCATCCAAAACCCTTACCGCAGATCGCCAAATATCTGGGCCGGTGCCATCCCCTTCGATAAAAGGAACGATAGGATGGTCGGGCACATGAAGTTTACCATTAGTGATGGTAATTTTTTCGCCTTTAGGAACTTTGATGTGGGTATAGGCCATGGTAGGCAATCCTCTTTAAGTTAAAACAATCATCAACACACAGTGAAAGATAATATATGACATAGGATGGGTTTAAGTCGAGCATAAGAACTGCAAACCGGGTATTTTTATTCTTATCGAATCTCGGGCTGTAATATCTGATCTACAAAAGTGTTACTACCACCGGGAGTCCAAAGCGTTTATTCTGCTGTACTATCTAAAATGAAAAGGCAAAACCATGTGGAAAAGATCATGCGAATTAGATATCAGCCTTGAAGATCAACTGCCCATACCCGCTAAAATCATCTCCAATGAGGAGTTCATCCCGCCTCCGCCCACTTCAGAACAGCAGCACTATGCACGCAGGGCTTTGGAGCTTTCTGAAACGAATGCAAAAAAGCAGAATGTTGATCGCAGAACCTTTCTTAGAACATCCTCTGGAATGGCTTGCGCGTTGACTGCATTGAACGAGGTTTTCGGCCCATGCTATGAGGTACAGGCTTCAGAAATGGCTGATCCTCTTACTTTTAAGGAACCCTGGCCCAAGGATCAATTCATCTTCGACATGCAGACCCATCATGTTGATGTTTCGGGAAAATGGTACGAAGATTCCCTAGAAGGAAACAAGGTGAAGGCGTTTCTACAAATGGTCAGGCCCTCGCTTTTAGGCTTTAACCGAACTCTCGAATTACTCAACCGAACCCATTATGTAAAAGAACTGTACGCAGACAGCGACACGGTGATGGCAATCATCAGCGGAGTACCCACACGAGAATGGAATAAGAATCCACTTCCCCCAGACCAGATGGTTGCGACGAGGAATTTTGTCAACGAGCTTTCGGGCTCGCAGCGGGCTCTTTCGCATGGTTTGATCAGGCCCAACCTTGGCCTAAAAGAACTCGATGAAATGGAAAGGCAGGTGAAAGACCTCAAGATTGATGCTTGGAAAATGTATACGGGTGCGGAGTTGGGCGAGCAATACTGGCGCCTAGATGACGAAAAAATCGCCTACCCTTTCTGGGAACGCACCAAGAAGCTGGGCATCAAAAACATCTGTGTTCACAAAGGCCTTCCCTTGGGTTTGTTCAACGAAAAAGGGTGCCATCCGGGAGATGTCGCAAAGGCTGCTGCAGATTGGCCCGATCTCAATTTCATTATTTACCATTCAGGTTACAAAGGGTTTGGATCTGCAGGGCGTGGCATAGGTGCGCCTGTTCCTGCGCGGGAAAAACCCGATGAACAAGAGATCCCTTGGATTAGCGATATACTCAGAGATCTCAAGGCTAACCCGAAAATCAAGAATGTTTACTTCGAACTGGGCAGCACCTTTAACATTCTTTCTGCTGCTGCACCTAAAATCTGCCTGCATGCATTAGGCCAGATGATCGAAGTTGCAGGCGCTGATCACATCCTCTGGGGCACGGATTCCATCTGGAATGGCAGCCCACAAAGCCAGATCGTCAGGTTGCGTAGGTTGCAAATGCTTCCAGAATTGAGGGACAAATTCCACTACTCAGAGTTAACTGATAAGATCAAGGACCAAATCTTCGGGCTTAATGCTGCACGGTTGTTCAACATCAATGTCGAAGAAAAGCGCAAAGCTTTGAAAATCGACAAGATGACTTCCATCCGGGAAAGTTACAAACAAGGTGCTTCCCCAAGTAATACCCAGTATGGCTGGGTTTGGACCGATGGGGCCAAATCGCCTACTCTTCCCATTGGGGCGGAGTGAATTTTACAACCTTCATCATTATTCTTAAGGCATCAAGTTCCCCTGCCAATATACTATCCTTTTAAGAAAGGGACTGAATTATGGCAAGACAAATGATGAAATCGTTGACCGATGGTGCGACCGTGGATGAAGTTTTTGTCGCTCTCGACAAGCAACTACGGGCAAACCGAAATGGTAATTCCTATTTGCAAATGGAACTGCGCGATCGCTCTGGTTCGATTGCTGCGCGCCAATGGAACGCCAACGAATCTGCATTCCGCGCATTTGAAGAAGGCGATTTTCTTCATGTAAAGGGAAAGGTGCAACTTTTTCAGGGCACCCTGCAGATGATTGTCAACTCCTTTGAAAAAGTATCTCCCAATGATGTTGATCTTTCAGAGTTTCTGCCACACACCGAACAAGACATCAGTAAGCTGGTTGAAAAGGTTCGCACCTTTCTGCGCAAGATGAGTAATCCGCATTTGCGTGCCTTGGCAGAGGCGTTCTTCATGGATGAGGAATTGATGCAGGCTTTCTGTAAAGTTCCAGCGGGCATCAGGCATCATCATGCCTATCTGGGCGGCCTGGTCGAGCATGTGACAGGCCTTATGGAAGCGTGGGACAGGCTCGCACCGCTCTACCCTTCCGTTAACAAGGATTTACTCTTCATGGGTATATTCCTGCATGACATCGGGAAGATCAGGGAATTAACTTGCGACAAAGCCTTGGCATACTCTGATGAGGGCCAATTGATCGGCCATATAGTCCAGGGCGTTGAAATACTCAACGAAAAAATCGCCCGCGTTCCCGAACTTTCGGGTGAGGCTTTTCCCACTGAGTTGATGTGGCGACTTAAGCACATGATATTAAGCCATCATGGAACCTATGAGTTTGGCAGCCCGAAACTTCCCATGACGCCCGAGGCTGTCGCCCTGCATCATCTGGATAACCTTGACGCCAAGGTTCATGCATTTACCAAAGAAATTGAAGATGCAGGCAAGGATGCCCACTGGACGCCCTATAATAATCTTTTACAGCGCAAGTTATACAAAGGCGCTTCCCTTGACACCGCCTCGGTTGATTAATCGAAGTCATGCAGCGGTTTTGAACAAGATGAAAGAGCTACCTTTATTATGGGCCGTATTCACGATAAGATTCTTCATGCTGTTAATCAACAAAGTTACCAGCCCATGAAAGCCCGCATTCTCGCTCGCAGGCTTGGCCTTGCGGGTGGGGCTTACGGCGAATTTCGCACTGCACTCAACGATCTGGTTCAACAAGGTCGCATTGAAATCAACAATAGCCAAGCCATTCGTAAATCAGGTGCAAAACCCAGCCTTAAAGGTACTTACCGAACCATGAGTTCGGGCGGGGGCTTTGTAAAGCCCAGCCCGGTCGATGGAGTAGCTAGCCCTGAAATTCGCATTTTCCCCGAGAACAGCAACAATGCTGCCAACGGCGATCTCGTCGCAATTCAAATTCTTCGCAGGGGTAATGCAGATAGGCCACCAACAGGGCAGATCATAAGTGTGATGGAAAGAAAATCGCACCAGTTTGTAGGCACCTACTGGGAAAAAGCTGGTGAAGGGTTTGTTAAAGTGGATGGCGCGGTGTTTTCCCAATCCATCGTCATTGGTGATCCCACAACCAAGAATGTCAAACCAGGCGACAAGGTTGTGTTTGATATGATCCGCTTTCCTTCTCCAGAAGAACGAGGCGAAGGCGTCATCACCGAACTTCTGGGGCCCCAAGGTGATCCAGGGGTTGAAACCTTAGCCATCATCAGATCCTACAACCTGCCTGATGTCTTCCCTCCTGATGTACTCGATGAAGCCCACCATGTCGCAGAGAATTTTTCCGAGCAGGATTTCGATGGCAGGGTCGATTACACCAAGCATACCGTCGTGACGGTTGATCCCATCGATGCCAAGGATTTTGATGATGCGGTTCAAGTTGAACTCGATCCAGCTTCGGGCCATTGGACTCTTTGGGTGCATATCGCAGATGTCGCACATTTTGTAAAGCAAGGCGGGGCGCTTGATCGCGAAGCTCGCAGCAGAGCTACCAGTATTTATCTGCCAGGCAAAGTTATACCCATGTTTCCCGAAACCATCTCCAACCATCTCGCAAGCCTGCAGCAGGATAAAGTAAGATATGTGCAAACCGTAATCATTGATTTTGATCCCAAGGGGCGCAAGACCACGGTTTCGTTTGAACGCGGTGTCATCAAAGTTAAGAAGCGCTTTCACTACGAACAATTGATGGCATTCCTCGACAAGACTCCCGAGGCTCCCGAAGTTCCTGCAGATATTGGCGCAATGCTTGAACGCATGAAAGCATTGGCCATCATTCTACGAGGCAGAAGATTTCACAGGGGCTCCCTTGAACTCGACATGCCAGAAGCCAAACTTGAATTTGATAAAGATGGCAGGGTAAGTGGTGCACATAACAGCGTCAACGATTTAAGCCATCAAATCATCGAAGAGTTCATGCTAGCTGCAAACGAAGCTGTTGCAGAACAACTTCACAACCTTGGAGTCAAGTTCCTTCGTAGAATTCATCCAGACCCTGAACCCTCGAAGCAAAAAGCTTTTGCTGCCTTCGTCCGTACTCTGGGTTACCAAATCGATAACCCAGAAGATCGCTTCACCTTGCAGCGTATTTTGTCTGAATCCGCGCGTAAACCCGAGAAGCACGCTGTTCATTACGCCATGCTTCGCAGCCTTAAACAAGCCATCTACAGCGAAAAAGAAGAAGGGCATTACGCACTTGCAAGCACTTACTACTGCCATTTCACTTCTCCTATTCGCCGTTATCCCGACCTTACCATCCATCGACAATTAACCCGATGGAAGCGAACTGGAAAAGCTTCCTACGATGAAACCGAACTGATGTTTTTAGGAGAGCATTGCAGCGGCATGGAACGAAGAGCCGCACTTGCAGAAAGAGATCTCATTAAAGTTAAGTTGCTCGAGTTCATGTCAAAGCAACTTGGCGAACACAAAATGGCCATCATCACAGGCGTGGCTGAGTATGGATTCTTTGCCCAGATTGTTGATCTTCCTGTTGAAGGAATGGTTCACATCACCACCCTTAACGATGATAATTACATGTTTGATGCAGAGAGCCATTCTCTTACAGGGTTAAAGTTTAAAAGGCGCTATAGGCTGGGTGATAAAGTTGAGGTGGAGATCGCCAAGGTAGACATGGCAAAGAAGCAGATGGATCTGCGGCCTGTTATTTCGATGGAAGAGCAAAAAAAGAAACCTACTCGGAAGTAAAGTGTGCCATGCCTTTTCCTGACTACCCCTGCCCCAAATGTAATTCATGGATCGATCCGCCTGCGGGTACTACGAAAGGGCAGAAGTTTATTTGCCCCCGTTGCGATGACACCATCATTTGGCAAGGCCCGGATATTGCTGCAGATGCACCGATAACTGCTTATAGTTACATCCAGAAGGATCTGCCTTTAAAAAAATCACGCACCGCATTAGCTGTGGTGCTGGTGATGGCAGCAATGGCGATCATTGCGCTGGTGTTTGCGCTTTCGACGCAAAAAGATCGAAGAAACAGAGACCTCGCAAAGGCCAACACCGATCCGAGGCAATCGTATCTTCAGTGGTTTGCAGGCGACTCCAGCCTTATTGCAGTTCTCGATTTACAAAAACTAAAAGCCTCCAAAGAACTTTCTGAATTGCTTGGCCTCGAAGAGCTCTTGAAAAAAGATTCGCCCATAAGGAAGGCGATAGGATATGAAGCAGGGGAAATTAAACTCCTTGCGCTGACCATGCCTGCAGATAGGCCACTGGCTTCTGCTTTGTTTCTTCAAACACTTAAGCCCATCAACATGGAAAAAGTGAATAGCAGACTTCAATCCACCCCTTCGGGTTACAGAATTGGCAGAGAAACTCTGCGATATCAGATTGATCTTTTCCCAATGCCGCCAAGCTATTCGAAAATTGATGATAACACGATGGCGTACACCATCCTTCCCGAAAGGTTTGAAGCGATTTCTGGTTTTGAGCGGGCGGGATTGAATCATTTGAGTGGCAAACTACGACCGTTGATCGCAGAAAGGATCCCCATCAATGCACCCATCTGGATTGCAGCGCAGGCGGGCAAGTGGGATTTCAGCTCTTTAAAATTGTTTCTCCCTGCATTGCCCGAAATCACCAAACAAGATTTCATGGATGAGATAGATGCAATTGCAGTTTGGCTTGAACCAGGAGTCGAACCTGTACTGCGCTGCGAAATCATGGGGCCCTCCCCCGAATCCATCAAAAAGTTGGAAAAGCGTTTGGAGAGCGTGCCCTTTTTAGCTCAAAGTGGTATTAAAAGTGCCAGCAGAGACAATTGGCTTACCCTGCAAGTCGTTATTACAAAAGAACTTGCAATCATTATTAAGAAAATGACAAATCCATGAGAAAACGGTTAGAATCACCTTTGTGGGCCGTCTTTCTATTGTTGGAGTTTTTTCGCACAAACTATTTGCTGCACCTGCCTTATTGCTCCTTCGGGCGCGTATAATAAAGCAGTCTCGTACGGAGGAAAGAGTGCAGGAAGAATTCCAAAAACTATATGCTGCTCATGGCAGAGCGGTTTGGGCAGTTGCTTATGCTAGAAGCATGAATGCTGAAACTGCTAACGATATCCTCCAAGAATCGTTTCTACGCCTTTGGCGTGAAATGCTTAAAGGGCTTGTGATTAGGCAGATGAGGGCTTGGTTGATTAGGGTTGCAAGAAATCTTTCAGAAGATGTTGCAAGGGGTTCGTTTCAGCGCAATGGGACATTTGGCCCTGAAATGTTTGAAACCATCGGGTCTAAAACAGCACAACCAGATGTGCGCATGGAAACGCAGGAGCTACACCAGCAACTTCGGGAAGGGTTGCAAGAAATTGCACCCCAAGACCGCGAGATTCTGACCATGCGGTATGCCCTTGATTACGAGGTGCCCGATATCGCAAAGGCCTTGGAATTACAACCTTCTGCAGTGCATATGCGCTTAAGCAGGGCTCGCATTAGACTTGCAGAAATTTTAAAATCCATGGGTGTTGAAGCACCCCAGTAAGCGATTCTCGATTTAACTCATGCAATAATGAATGGTTTAAGATGCAACACAAAGAAGAACAATTTGATCAAGCACTGCGGGGATATTTCCGGGCGCAATTACCCGCCCCTTTTCCCAAAGCCCCGATGGTTCAAGGCGGATTGAAGGCCCGTAATTTTTCCGGCCTCTCCGCAAAGTTTGCCCTCGCTGCAAGTATGCTCATTCTTTTTGGCCTCGGAGTTATGTGGCCCAAAAACAATCAGACCGCTAACAACATCAACTTCAAATCTGCACCTGCTTCCGCCTCCGATGACAAAAGACACAAGCTGCCTTTGATCAATTTAAAAGAGGATACCAACCCCAAGTTGCAACTTCCTCTGAAGTAGGTATTCCTCTTCCTCGAAACTCTTCTTGCGTTTACAAGGCGCCTTTTTAAGTTGCTGCTTTGGCTCGGTTTTGGCAAAATAAGTGCATGAACAAACTTCGCAACACCCTTTTTCTTGCAGTCATCACTTTCATAACTCTTGGAGATAATGCTGCCTGGTCGGAAGCACCTTTCAAGGTGCCTTTACAAACTCGTAAAGAATGGAACTTTGAAAAAGTGCGCAACATCGCAACAGGCGCCGCTGAAGAAATGATGAAAATCTTGG
>QWPF01000143.1 GCA_003671255.1 Planctomycetota bacterium
AGCATGCAACGGCCCACTAACCTTGCGAGGCTCTAAGGTGCCCGGCCAGTTCGCAAACGCACACACCCGAATTCCCCCCTCATACAAAGTATTCTTCTGCCCACGCAAAGGCAGATTGCTACTAAGAGCAGGGGTGGGTGGCACCTTGCTAACATAGGCATTACCACCGGAATGAAGGCCACCATTATCTGATGTAAAAACGATGAGAGTATTTTTGCGCTGCCCTGTTTTTTCCAAAGCTTCGATGAATCCACCTATCTTCGTATCCAACTGGGTTACAAAAGAGCCAAAGCGTTGCAACGATTCATTCTTTGCGGGGTCATCATTGAGCTTCGCATTTTTGTACTTCAACTTGTATTCTTCGGGCGCATCCACAGGAATATGAACCGCATGAAAAGGTACATAAATAAACCAAGGGGCCTTTCTATCCGCATTAATCCAACCCAGCACCTCCTTGCTTACAAGCTCCGTTGCATTACCTTCTTCATCAATGCGTTTCCCATTGCGATGCCAGGTATCTTCGTAAGGCCCTTTTCGATACTTGTGATTCCAAGGGTCAACCGCCCCATTGAGTGAACCATAACTATGATCAAACCCATAATTCTGCGGGCCCCATTCTAGCTTGGAACCGAGATGCCATTTCCCCGCCATGTGAGTGCTATACCCCGCTTGCTTAAGCGCAGTAGCAAGAGTGACCGTGCCTGGCGGGAAGGCCCTTAAATTGGTGGGCGAAAGCACATGAGGTCCAAATCTGCTGGTAAACCTGCCCGAAAGCAATGCGGTGCGGGTAGGCGAGCATACGGGCTGCACATAATGCCCATCGAGTTCAACCCCCTCTTTTACAAGCTTATCCATCACAGGGGTATGAAAACTTCCCCCATGCCAGCCTACATCTTTCCACCCTAGATCATCTGCAACAATCAAAAGAATGTTGGGCTTGGAAGCATCCGCTGCAAAAAGATTATTTCCAAGAAACACAAGTACCAGAAAAGAATGAGTTAATTTCAGCATCAGTTTCTCACTAGAAATAAAGTCAGATCAATCAACCAATTGAATCATTAGCCTTGCGGTATGTCAAAGGAAGAATCAAACCCATCAACACCATGAGCAAGGTAACCGTAAGCACCAGCAATACTCCAAAAAACAATTCTGTCTCACTTAAAGGTAACTTAGTCAGCTTGTACATTCCCAAACAAAGAACTGTATTTGCTGCAATCCAACTACCCATCTGCCCAACCTTGGCATCAAAAGATTGGGAAGTGATACATTTAAAAAATTGCGACATGATTATCTCCTGACCGAGAAAAGATTCAACTAGCAGAATGTTACTGCGCAGGTAGATTTAGTACAAGTAAAACAATAATTAACAGGCCAAATCATCATTTTTTGAAAGTGGAACAAACCAAATACTTATGGCCCCAAGCAAGTAAATTAAACCACAAATTGCACCTATGTGCGAATAAGATCCGTCAAGAAAAACGAACAGAGTTCCAGCAAAAAAAACACCAATCGCAGTGACAAATCTGCCGACATTATAAGAGATACCACTCCCTGCAGCACGAACACGAATAGGAAACAAAGCAGGAAGATAAAGAGGAAGCCATCCAAAAAAAAGAGTTGCAACAAAACCTTGGGCCAGAACGATGGGCAAAAAAGACTCTTCCAAAGGCTTGGTTACCAGAAAGAGCAATAGTGTGAGAGTAGTTGAGCCAAGACTAAAAATAAAATAAGAAAGCCTTCGTCCAAGAAATGAGGCAATCTGAGCTCCAAAGAAACTCCCCAAAACCGCTCCCACAGCCCACCACCCCTGGGTTACCGCCTTGTATCCAGGATCGATTGCACCCCCAAGCTTGTCAGCCCAGGGGATCATCCATTTGCTTGCAGCCCAAGCGCCAACCAAGGGAACTGTTCCAAGGATAATGCCGGTCAAAGTCAAGATTAGCAAAGGAGGTTTGAACAAAAGTAGAAGTGAGAAACCGGATTCATGGGCGGTAACTGTTCTTTCATTCAATTTAAAAGCAATCCATTTAGGAGAATCGGGAAGGAAAAAAAAGATCAAGATACCGAGAACTGCGGGAGCGCCCGCAAGATGAAATATCCAGCGCCAAGAATCTGGTGTGATATGCCAATGTTGAGCAATCTGGGACAGTAATAATATTCCGCCATTAAGTGCTGCACCAATTAATCCAGCAACAATGGGCCTTGATTTGTCAGGCCAACATTCTGCAACCAAAGCGACAGCATTGGGCCATACACCGCCTACACCAAGCCCGACCATAAAACGCAGGACTAGCATTTGCAAAGGCGTGGTCACAAAAGCCCCAAGCCCTGCAAACAAAGAGTAAAAAATAATGGAAATACCAAGTGCCCTTGCTCTTCCAAAAGTATCGCCCACCTGCCCAAGAAAAATCCCACCCACCGCAGCCCCCAGCATCAAACCCGCAGTATAACTTGCAAACCACTCCCCACCCAATGACGCAGTGTAAGATCCTCCAAGTAAATCCTGGGTCACCGAAAGGGATGCCACGGGCATAAGACCAAGTTCAAATCCATCAAAAAGCATGGCTGCAAACGCAGCCAGCAAGACCAATGATTTCTTTGCCCATGATAACTCGATGCTCATGAGCCTAAACCTTTGCCAAGAGATTCGATCACCTTTAAAATGGCACTGTTGTCCAAATCTCCCATACCCAACCTTTTGCCCCGCTCAAGAATATCGAAGTGAGTTTCAGAAAAAGGCAGGGAGATTTTCATCTCATCCGCAGCATCAAGCATCAACGAAACATCCTTCATGTGCTGGGCAAGTTTCGCCTGCGGTTCAAATTCTGCATGAATCATTTTTTCTCCCTTGGTATCCATGATACGGGAGTACGCAGCACTTTCCCTCAGAAGATATAGAACCTGAACCAGGTCGAGGCCAAAAGCCTTGGCTAAAACAAGACCCTCTGCAAGTGCTGCCCGATTTAACCCAAGCACCAAGTTACTGACCAATTTAATCTGCGATGCGGTACCTGAAGCCCCCGTATAAAAAACTTTCCTTGCAACCAACTTCAACAACTCCAGGGATTGTTCAAACGATTCCCTGCAACCACCCACCATCATCATTGCTTCGCCAGACGACACCTGAACACTGCTTCCCGAAACTGTTGTATCGAGATATTGAATCCCCATTGCTGAAAGTTCTAAAGCAAGGGCGATAGTATCTTTGGGATTCCCCGTAGTGGCATCAAGAATTATCATACCCTTGGTAAGGCTGCTTAGATTTGCATGAATCACTTGGTTTACAATCTTACTATCAGGCAGACAAAGAAACACCACCTTGGAACTAGCAAAAACTTCTACTGCATCCTTGGATTTCACAAAGGGGGGCGTCGTTAGAGAATCCATCTTCAATGGATCCCCATCAAAAACAATAGGCGAAATGCCTCCTAGAGACAATCTCAACGCTATCGCATTGCCCAATAACCCCACACCAATCAATCCTATTGTTTTTAATCCACCTTCCTTAATCATCGCACCCCCATGATTAGAATCACTCATGCTAGATAGTGCACCATGAGCCATTACTTCTCAAGCTTTTTCAACCTAATCAAGATTTGTAATCAATAAAATTAAACCCCTCCCTATCTGTGGGAAGTATAATTAAAGTATCCAATGCGAATTGATTATCCTTATAGAACCTTACGATCAACGATGCAAAACACAGCCATCAGGAAAAATCACTTGAGCGAACTGTTTGCCCTCGATCTCAGATCGCTTGGCCTGTTCCGCATTGGGATCGCCCTGATCCTTCTTTACGACCTTTTACTTCGCAGTTTCGAACTTTCGTTTTTCTACACCGACCTAGGGGCGACACCGCGCGAAGTGCTTTGGCATTCTCCGTTTCCCATGGGAATTGTTTGGTGGATCAGCCCACACATGCTTTCAGGATCTTTCGCTTGGCAGGCATTCTTGTTTATCTTATCTGCACTCTTTGGGGTTGCTTTGCTTCTGGGATATCGCACCTCATGGGCGGTAGCCATTTCTTGGTTTTTGCTGATGGGTTCGCAAGCACGCCAACCGATGATACTTCAAGGCAACGATGTATTGTTGCGATGTGCGTTATTCTGGTCAATATTTGTACCTCTGGGTGCCCGGTTCAGCCTCGACTCCCTTGCAAAAACTGCGACCACTTATCATTCCAACCGCATTCTATCTTGGGGCACCGCTGCTATCATTCTGCAACTCTCACTCGTTTACTTCAACGCAGGAATTCCCAAGGTAAGCTACGAATGGCGTGGAGATTTCAACGCATTATATTATGTCCTCAACATGGATTATTTCACCAACCCTTTTGGTTACTGGCTATTGCAATACCCCGCCATTCTGGTGCTTTTAACAAAGGCCACCCTTCTCTTGGAAGTTTCAGTTCCCTTTCTACTTTTAATGCCCCTTGGTAATGCCTACTTGAGGTTGATCTTATTTGCAATCATGGTCGGGTTTCATCTAGGCATCTACCTGTGCATGGATGTGGGCCTTTTTTCCTTCATGTGCATCGCCTACTGGTTAGTGGTTCTGCCTAGTTTATTTTGGGATAAGTTGACTGCTGTTATTCCATGGAAATTTCTTGGCTCTATTACAGAAGTCACTGGCACAAAAATTAATGGCCCTGAGGTTCTTGCTACGCCAGGCCCACGCTGGTTAATCCCCTGCTTGCTAATATTTGTGATGGTAATGAATTACCAAAGGTACTTGAACCCGCCCATGGTTTCGGATGAAGCTACGGTAATTGACACCGTGGGCAGGATAACCGGATTGGATCAATACTGGGCGATGTTTTCGCCTGGGGTCTTGAAAGATGGATTAAAAATCTGGGCCGAAGGCACAAAAGCAGATGGGTCGAAGGTTAATCTATTCAACCCCAATCAGGATAATCGACAATCTGACAGGCGAATGATTTGGGGTAAGGAAGATTCGTACGCCCGCAAAAGGTTTCTCATCTGGGGCCTATATGAATTCCCACGAGATCCCTTCTCAAGGGCATTCTTAAAAATGATGTTAGAAGAATGGAACCAAACCCACAAAGCAGAAGATCAAATCATTTCTGCGCAAATTGTATCCCTTAAAACACAAACTTCACCACCCTACCAAACTATTGAATCACCAACCATCAACGAAAAAACCCTGATGCACTATATTCCCCAACCCAAAGATTAGGCTGCGATTCGAAGCATAGGTGCTTGGGTAACTTTAACATTCGTAGTTTCATCAATGAGAACTGCATGAAGTTTTTCGACCTGCGCTTTCAAGTCTGCAATTTGAGTTTCTAAAAGTTTATTCCTACCTTCGAGGATTTTGATCGATTCAAGGTTTAGCATTTTATCTTGCTCAAACTGTTGGCGTATTTCATCGAAGTTGGTTTGAGCAACAGCAAGATCACCTGAGCGAATTGCCAATTCATTTTCCCTTTGGGCCAGCTCGCGAATCTGCCTTTCAAATACGACAGCCCCCGCTTGAAGGTGGTTCTTCCCCTCAAGAATCAAGTTGCGTTCCTCTTCGAACCGTAAAGAAATACCCTTACGAATTTTTTCGAGCCTACGATCTGCGCCAACTCCAACATTGGTACCTGAAAGCAATTCTAGTGTCATCCTGCCAACTGCAAGTTCAGCGATGGCGAGGGATTGTTTTTGGAATTCGAGTTCATGCAATTTATTTTGATAATCTTTCCAGATGTTGTTTGCAGAGAGTCGGATCTCATCTAGGCGAAGTTTTTCCTTTTGCAACTCATCGCGTTCCTTCAAACCTTTTTGGCAAAGCTCCCTGCGGGTTTCATGGGTCAACTGCCCGAGTTTTTCCATCGTTCCCGACCGCACCTCAATTTCGTGAATAAGAACATTGCGATCGGTCTCATATGATTTCAATTGAAGCCTAAGAGTGGCTTGATCCGCCTCAATATGTTTTCGCTGCACTGAGAGCTGAGATTCTTTGTGATACAAATTTTCTTCTTTTTGAACCAGTGAAAGTTCCCATTGCTCGATCTGTTTTTGCTTGCGACCTAGTTCATTCCCCGCTACATCAATCTCTGCAAGAAGCTCGTTTTGTTGCCTTTCCCAAGCTATTTTTCGCTGCTCCAAATTATGCCACGCTTCCAATAATACCAATCGCTGATCATCCAGATGGCTCGCCATCCCTTCTAACTGAATCATCAATGCATCTGCATCTGCTGGTATGTTGAAAATAGGCTGATGGGTCGCAACAGAATCCATGTTTGGCAAAGGCCAGGAACAATCAGGAAGTTTCTCGCGCAGGTTGAGAATGCGCTTTTCCAAACCTTCTTCCTCAAGCTTGAGCCGGGTGAGATAGGTATTCCAATGCTTTTCGTTTTGCTCCAGAATCAATTGGTTATGATCCAGTAAGGAAAGCTTGGCTGAAAGTTCTTTCTCGCGGTGCAATAAATCAATTTCGCGCGTTGTAGCTTTAAGAGAGCGTTGCTGTTGTTCGCTATCGAGTTGATCATAAGATTCTTTAAGTTTTCGATTTTCAGTTTCACAAGTTGATTGAAACAACTCTTGGGCGGAGGCCAGAGATTTTCGCTCCTTAACAATATGATCATACTCTTTGGAAAGCTTTGCCATGGATTCATCGATTGCGGTGTTTCTGGTGGCAAGGATTGCAAGCTGCCTGCGTGCGATTGTTTTCTTGCGGGATTTGAGTTTGTTGCGAAGTTTTTCGTAGCGTATTTGAGCGAAACGAGCAGCATCGGTTTGCGAAAGCAGATTTTCCTGCTGCTTTTTCATGGTGCCAATGAGTGCGGTTTCTTGTTGCTTTAATTTAATGAAGCGGGATTTCAAAGTGCGCTGGATCTGCACCTGCCTTAAATGTTTTTCCTGGAAATGTAATCCAAGTTGCTTTTCCTTTTCTTGAAGTGCTTTTTCCAATTGCAACAAGCGAAGTTCTTCCTGAAGAAGAGCGGATTGCTGTGCAGCTACCCCTGCTGCCTGCGCCCTTAACGCCTGCCTTTCCTCTTCGAGATGATCTTCGGGCGCTAATTTTTGCTGGGCCGACATCCCCGCTTCTGCATATTCGACATAAAAAGAAAACGGGCCCACCGATAGCTCATCACCGGTATGTAATACCGCTTGCTCCATTGCTTCGCCATTCACTTTGACCTTATCGCAATCGTAAAGGTTACGAACCATGAAGCCTTGTGGTGTTTCAACAATTACGCATTGAAGCTGCTCGATCTGGGGAGAATTCAACCGGATATCGCAGCCTTTTTCCTCGCCTAAAAGGGTGACCGCACTCGTTAGAGTTTTTATCGTTCCCGGATTTTTACCATTAATCACTTTGAGAATGCACTGACCTGGCCTGCCATAATCTGCCTGACCAGCCATCGTTTTAGGACTAGATACTTGCATTCGTGCACTCAAAGTTAAAAAATTATCTACCAATGAAGTCAGCCAATAACATGAGCTTCTTCTTTTGTGAAGATGAAAAGTGAAAGTATGCTGCCTACGATAAACCGGGGAATTTGAGAAGGCTTTGGGGATATG
>QWPF01000144.1:0-2790 GCA_003671255.1 Planctomycetota bacterium
GTTATCATGCTTGGCTCCCTTGGCCCCGGGGTTAAATAATCGGCATATTAGCTTAATGGAATCATGGCATATTACTGCAAAAATACAACTATCCTATATCGATGCAGTATCTTTTCTGGCATTTCCCCAATACTTCTTTTAAGATGGAATCTTGATGCTGCCTGCCTGACTTCGTAATTGCCAGATGGAACTTTCCTCGGAGCTTATTTAATATGGCCAGATTCTTTTTTTTGCTAGCACTATCGATGCTGTTGTTGATTAAACCATTGCAGATTAAAGCAGGGCCTGTGGTTCTTGTTGATACCTTGCAGCAGGTTCACGATCTTAAAGCGGGGGAAACAGTTGAGATTTCCATCCGCATTAATGAGCCTTCCAAATTGCCTGCTAATGGGCGCGTTGCAGTTGAATGGCAATCACCTGAAGGAGTGCCCGCTGCAGCCAACTGGCGCAAGATTCTTCATGCGCTTGATGGCGATGTTTATACGACTTACCGGGCACCTATTTCTGGCAAGTACACGCTTCGGATTACACCCGTGGTTGATGAAGACCCTGTAGGGAATGCAAGCATACGCTGGCGAGAAAAAGGTAATACGCCTAAACTTTTTCCACTGCCTAAAATCACAGCTTGGCCTGAAGGCACCAAAGCCCTGATGACAATTCAAGTAACACCATTTGTTATTAATTCCAAAGATGAGGACGAGCATCGTACTGTAGTTGAATACGAGCCAAATGATTTGCCAGAACTAGCTCAGACGATTGAATTGAGCCCCGCTTCGGGAAATGCAGTGCGTACTTGGGAGATCTTGGGTGGTGCCGATGATATAGAGTTTTTTGACAATGGCAAAGTCGGCCAATCGGGAGAAGACTGGTACAAGTTTGTCTATAAGGGAACCGAGCAGCGGTTATTAACCGCACAGTTAGGCATGCCTAATCCATTGATCGCACATAGAATTCGTTGTTATCAGATTAATAAGGATGCAAAGAAAACATCTGAGGCGCCTGGGTCTTTGGTGATGGTGGAATATCGTGAAGGGGCGGATGCAAATGAACGCACCCATCAACAAGAGGAATCGCATCGTGCAAATATTTGCAGGACACTTAAGCCTGGCGAAGTTTATTACTTTCGCGTAGAGGCTAATGCGCCTGGATATCAGTTGCAAATTCGGCTGCTTAAGGCTGGTCCCTATGAGGATCCGCGCTTGGCAATCCGCCAGGGGATGTACACACAAATTGGGCAGGTTGATGCATGGTTGACAAATCGGCCAAGGGGCGCAAGCGTTGAACGCCGTATTCGCGATACGGGTAATCTGCTTGGTACAAACTGCATGAGTTGTCATACGCAATCAGGAGTTTGGGGCCCTGCAGTTCCCCTTTTAAATGGCTATAAACTTGAAAATGTTCAGAACTTCTGGCACCTTCGCAATGTCATGTATGAATGCTTGCGCCCCACCAATGAACTTAAAGATGCAGCAAACAATACAAGCCTTGCGCCACTTGATCTTGGTGATGGACCAGCCGGTACCCGAGCTGCGGGATTTAATATTGTTCATTTAGAGCGTATTTTGCAACCTTTGAAATTGCACTCTGCAATGCAATTGCGCACAACCAACTTTGTACTTCAAACGGGGGAACCGGGTGGCATCAATGCTGCAGGGCCTGGCTCTAATGTTGGGCAAGTGATCGTTTATGTTTTCTCTTCTGAAATTCTTCAAGCAGCTTGGCAAAAACATTCGAAGCCCGAATACTTCCGTGCTCTCGAGGATAAAGCCCGTAAGGTGCTCGCTGTGCAACCCAAATTCACGGATGATGTTGCGCTTAGGCTAGATTATTTTCATCGAATCTTTCCTATTGGCAAATATGAACAAGAACTTCGCAAGGCAACTGAACTCGATAAGAAGCCTTTAAACGCCATGGCGGTGGCACAATTTATCGCAGATGTCAAAAAAGTAATTTCAGAAGATGAAGCTCGATTGGTTCGCATCCAGAATGAAGATGGCTCTTGGGGATTTGATCCTGATGGAAAAGTTGCATCCAAAAAAGGAAAAAATGCAGAGTCTTCTGATCCTGCACCAACTGCCCTAGCGATCATGGGGCTGACTAGTGCAGGGCGGGGTAAAGATGATCCCGTGGTGGCAAAAGGTGTGAAGGCGTTATTAGCAATGCAAGATCCATCAGGCCGTTGGAATCGTGCTGCTCAAACTGGATTCGTAACATCGGCATACGCCCTTCATGCTTTGTCCCGGATTTATCCTGCGAGCAAAGATGGTGATGAAGATGTTGCGATTAAAAATAACTCGCTGCCTGGGATTGTAAAACAAACCAGAAACGCTGCTCTGCATGGGAATGAAAAAGATCTTGGTCAATTGGTTGAAGCAGCCAAGCATGCTAATGCTGGTGTGCGTTATTGGGCCATGATTGGCTTTGGATCTCTTCATCATGAAGGGGCATTAAACGCTTTAAAAGCAGGCTTATCAGACCCAGTGCGAATGGTTCGCGATGCAGCGGTCTGGGGTTTTAGGCAGACTCTTCTCGATGATAAAGGTTGGGATTTGGTTTATGAAATCGCATCTTCGGGGGATGACTACGCACGAGAATCAATGATGCAAGTTCTCAATATGCGTGCTGATGCTGTTCTTTCAGGCTCTAAGGTAGATTGGGAAAAATTAGGCAAGCTTTTTGATCACGCATTTACTCAAGATTCTCACCCAGCAGTGCGGGCTTGGGCCGTTAAGGCTGCATGGCAGTGGTGGGTTTGGAACCCGCCAATTCGAAATGCAATCAATGCATCTT
>QWPF01000144.1:2800-7377 GCA_003671255.1 Planctomycetota bacterium
CTGACCCAGAAATTCGCAAAAGATTGGTCCGAAGATTAGTTGGCATTTCGGGAACCTTTTATACTTATTCTGGTGGTGATGGTGGCCCGGGGCAAATGGGATATGCAACGCCTGGTGCAGGGCAGTTGTTTGGTAATGCCTTGTTATCGTATTTGGAATCCAACAAGGAAGAAAAAGATCTCGACATGATTCGTATTGGCTTGGAAGCAGCGACTGGTATTCCCAATCGTGAGCTAGGCGATTTCGTGGTCAATTACTCGTTGAAAGGCCCTGAACCATTAAGAGAAATGGCTTCAAAAGCAATCACGGATCCCCGATTAGTTAAGTTGGCAGCGGTCCCTGAATTGGTCGAACCTCAGATAGCTCAGATTATGCGTGGCGCATTGGAACCACCCCGAAGGGCTCAGATTTCCGAGCCTATACTTCGGCTTTGGGCCAAGGTTAATTGGGTGATTCCAACAACGGAAGAGCAGCAGCGGAACTTTTTTAACCTGATCATTCCGAAATTTGAAAACTATCAATCACGCGAAGCAATTGCAGCTATTACTGACCCTGCTAAGAAAGCAGAAGCAGAAAAAACATTCGCTGCGAATTGGTACCTTGCAGAAGGTATTGGCGAAGTACTTGCATCTAATCCAGATTTGCAACATGATCTTTTGTTCCGAAGTTATTTCCCTTCGAAAACATATAATCCGCTCGAAGCCCATCTTTGGATCCGAAGTATTTCGTGGATTTTATCTCATAAGGGCATGGCTGCAACAAAAGTTAAACCTGATGGAAAGCTCGATGCTGCAGATCAAAATTTGACGATCAAGGATCGTGCCTTGCAACTTTATTTGGATCAACTTGGGCCTAATGCAGATCCTGCAACCCATGCCTTGGCAGTCAAGATGGCCAATCAAACATCCTTGCGCCGTAACCCCGAAGTGCTTAATGCTTTGGTTAAGGTTGTGGAATTTGAAAAGGTCGGAGAACTTAAAAAGATCGCAGAAAATGTATTGAAGCAGGGGACTGAAAAGTTCTTGCCTGAATTGATGGATGCATTGCGAAAGGAAAAAGATCCTTCGGTTTCATTGGCTTCTGATGGCGCCCCTAAGCCGACTAAAGCCCAGCTTGATGATGTCGTTTATTTCCGTGATTATGTCATGCCCGAACTGGTTAGGCAGAAGCGTGAAGATTCCAAAAGTTGTCTGGCTTGCCATGCGGTTCTAGGTAAGGTGCCTTCGCTTACACTTCAGCCTGCGGATGAGTTTGGTTACATTTCAACATCAAATTTATTGGTTAACTATCGTCTTATGCAAAAGCGTGTGGACTTGTCGAATCTGCCCAAGAGCAAAGTACTTCGCAAGCCATTGAATGTTGAAGATGCGCAGGAAGATGGGCATCAGGGAGGCAGGCGTTATACCCCAACCGATGAGGGGTATTTGCTGTTGAAGCGCTGGGTCGATAATCAGCCCGTGGTTCAAAAGAGGAAAGAGTAGTTGAAAGCGTTTATTTGGTAACCTGGTCTTGTTTGAGGGTTACATTGCGCTTTTTTAGAGTATCTTCCAAAACAGCTTTCTGTGTTTTGGCGGGATCGATTAATGCGGTTATCAAGCCATCTTTAAAGCTACAAGTGGCTTGCTCTACGCCATCAATGCCTGCAACGATATTGTAGGCTGCAAAACTGCAAGCCTTGCAATCGAGGCCAACCACTCCAATTTCAATTCGAACTAGCTTATCTTTGGCCACAGTGTATAGGGGCTTGGTTCCAAAGGTGCTGTTGCTTCAGGTACGAAGTTTGTTATCAAGGGTGGTGATAATTTGCTCAGGTTTGGCCTTTGGGAACAACTTATCAGCATCGAAAACAAACACGCCTTCTGCATGTTTGAAATCGACTGACTCTAGTTTGATGTCGGTCCATTCATCGGTAATTTTCCGAAGGTCTTTTTCTCGGTCGGGAGAGAAAACTCCAAACAGGCGGACCTTGGTTTTTGTTTCGTCCGCATGAACATTCAGGGCTACGAGTAAGAAACCCATAGTCATAGCGGTCTTAATTAATGCATTTGAAATAGTCATGATTATAGGCCTGGATAAAATTATTAGCGGGTCTGAAACATTTCGCTTTGTACAAATTCTTGCAGCAGGGCTCGAATGCCCGCTTTGTTTTTCATGGTGCTTTCAACTAGGTTTGCAATTTGATCCCGATCGCTAAAAGCTATGGGTCTGCCTGTGCCATACACTGCAAATTGTTCCAGCAAGTTTTTTAACAATCGCTCGGGCTTTGCAGCAAGAATCGTTTGCAACTCTTGGATATCTTTGAACTGCTTATCACCCAGCATTACACCCGAAGGATCAACTGGTTGCCCTAGTTTGAACTTGATATTGATGAACGGATCAATCGGCCCGCGTTCTGGTTTGTCGCCTTCGCCTATGGAGCGGTAACGGGTTCGGAATCCGCCAATCACATCAAAGGATTCGAGGGCAAAACCAGGAGGATCAAACTTTGCATGGCATGAAGCGCAAGAAGGATCCGCACGATGTTTTGCGAGCTGATCGCGTATGGTGGTTGCTCCTTGAACATCTGGTTCGACTGCGGGAGTATTTGGAGGTGGCGGATCGGGCCGTTCTCCAAGAATACGTTCGAGAACAAAAGCGCCGCGTGGCACAGGCGATGTGGTTGTGCCGTTGGCGGTTACTTTCAAGACTGCGGCTTGGGTCAGAAATCCTCCGCGAGGGCAATCTTTTGGTAAGGGAACTTTTCTAATCTCAGCACCGCTAACACCATTAATGCCATAATGTTTGGCAAGCTTTTCGTTGATCATGACAAAGTCAGATTTCACGAGGTGTGATGCATCCAGATTTTTTTCGATGAGTTCGCGGAAGTAGGCCCGGCTTTCTGCAAGCATTGAATCCTGCAAATAAGGGTTCGCTTCTGGATACAACCCACGGTCAGGATCGTTGGCAGCAATCAGCCTAAGCTTTAACCATTGGCCTAAAAAGTCTTCGATAAAACGCTGCGAGCGAGAGTCTTTTAATAGCCGATCAACTTCCCCACGCAGTGCTTCTTTGGATTTTAACTTTCCTTTGGAGGCAAGCTCAAGGAGTTGGGCATCGGGCATCGAGTTCCAGAAAAAGTACGATAGACGGCTTGCAAGGGCATAGTCATCAAGCTTGTTATCTGGTTCTACATGGTAGAGAAAATCAGGGGAACACAACGCTGCCCGGTAAGCCCAACGCATTGCAGTTTCAAAACAATCGCCCGCTTTTAAACGCTCTTCTACCCGTGCGACATATTCTTTGCGAACATCATCTGAAACTGGCCTGCGGAAAGCTTTGGGAAGAAACGAAGCCAAAAGGCGATCAGCATCTTTCAAGGGGTTTTCACTTTGCACCGTCCAGAGTCCGGTAACAAGATCAGGCCGGTTTTTTCCTGCACCTAACTGCCGGACTGGCTTGCGCTGAGGCGGCTTTACCTCTTTTTGCTCAGCTTGCTTGAACTCCGTGAGGGGAATATCGCCATACAAAGTCTGATGGCTTTTCGGAGGCCATACGCTGTGCAACGGCCCTTCGATATCGAGCCAATCGCAGGTTATCCCCGGGCCAGTGAACGCCATTGCCCTGCCTTTTCTGGAATAATTTGCGACGGGTGCTAGTGAGGCGGTGTTGAATCCAATGATCTCGTTGTGATTTAACCAAGTGGTTAATTCGTGTTCCTTGGATTCAAGGGAAGGGGCGTTGTAATAACCCAATACATAACTGGGATGCTGGCCACCACGACCATCGCCGGTGAGTTGCACAACCAATAACCGCGCGGCTTCCGTACCACGCGAAGGAAGTACCTGGCCCTTATCCCATTGGAAACTCCATAGGGAGGTGCGAACACGATACAGCCCGGGATAAATGGTTACATGTTCGATAAAGTACGGGCTTACAGATTCATCTTCATGGCGGAAAAGCCCAACGCTGGAACCATTACGAAAAGACCCCATGCGTTCGTGTGCCCCTTCATCCAGATGGCTCTGTTCTGCAGCGGGTGGAAAATCAGGATCAGGTTTCTTATTTTTGAGCAACACACCATCGCCATTGAGGATGATATGCGCAACGAAACCGCCTGAGTTTGCAAGAGAGATGCGACGCTTTTGCACGATAGGGGGATTTGGTCGGGTTGCGGTTGCAAGGTCGAGGGCTAGGTTTGCAGCTTCAACATATTTGGAAAGGTTGACATGCGAGATATCGAGGGCATCGCTGTTTTTATCGAAACCATGGGCGGAGCCATCTGCAGGCAGCAAGCCCTGCAGTGCAATACCAGGCATATCGAAAAGATCACGGATTGTGTTCTCGTATTCGGTTCGGGTAAGCCTGCGAATACCAGTGCGACCTCCGCCTGCAAGCTTTGTCAGTTCTGTTTTTAGAAGCGATTCTTTCAAGGATTTTGTGTAAGCAGCTTTGTCGGTTTCGGAAGGTCGGGGCTTATTTTTCGGGGGCATCTCACCCGATTGAATGCGATCGTGAATTTTCACCCACGAACTGAAGTTATCTGAATTGCTCAGATCGACCTTTAGTAGAGTAAGATCAAGGCCACCTTTTTTATTGGC
>QWPF01000145.1 GCA_003671255.1 Planctomycetota bacterium
CGAAAAAGATACCCAAGTTTCATTTGGTGCGGGGCTTACGGCCAAACCAACCGCTGGAAATGTTAAAGTTAAACTTGTAGGAATTCAAGAAGGGCAAATGGCTTTTTGTATTCATACAAAGCCAGCCGATAAAAACACCAAGGCTAAAAGGTTGATGCGCGACCCCGGGGGTTTCACCAACAACGCCATTGTTCAGATCAACGGATATGATTGGTTTTTCGGGCAGGGGCCTTATAAATTCCGTGAGAAAGTCCAAATTGATTTTTTGCAGGATGTAAACAAGCACTACAACGGCCATTGGCTTAAAATGAAGCAACTTATCCCCGAAAGCGAGACCCCCTTCCTAGGCAAAGGCTACACTTCCGTTTGGGCAATGACCAACCCTTCTGTTGAAATAACACAAAGCCTACGAATTATCCCTGGGGCTCAAACCAACAAATTAGACACCGTCCTTGTCCGCTATAGAATCGAAAACAGGGGCAACAAGAATCTCACCATCGGATTCAGAACCCTTTTAGACACCTTCATTGGCAGCAATGATGGTGTGCCCTTTTTAATACCAGGTGATTCCGAACTTTGCAGCTCCAGCAAAATCATGAACAGTGCAGGTGTTCCAGATTTCCTTCAGGCCCTCGAAAATAATGATCTTAACAACCCGGGCACCGTTGCGAACCTTAGCCTTCTAAATCCTGGATTGGAAAAGCCCTCCAAGCTAACCTTGGGATGCTGGCCTGATTATCGCCTCGAGAAAATCCTAAAAGATGGCGACAAATGCAAGGAAGCGTTTACCCTATGGGATGTGCCTGTTGCTAAAATCAACACCCTTGATCCCGCAGATTCCGCTGTGACCATGTATTGGGAACCAACGCTTATACTTCCCTTTAAAACCAGAGAAGTTGGTTACTCATACGGTTTAGGCACTTTTGCAGGCAGTCAGGGACAAGGCCAACTAGCTCTTACTGCGGGGGGCTCTTTTGCGCCCAATGGCGAATTCACCCTCACTGCATATGTTTCAGGCCACACATCTAAAGACACCCTCGACCTTATCCTCCCCGAAGGGTTTAAGTTGATCGAAGGCTCCCTTAAAACCTCGCTTCGAGATTCCCAATCTAAATACGCCATTTCATGGAAACTAAAAGCTCCTTCATCCGAAGGCGATTTTCCCTTCAAGATTCAGTCTTCAAAAAACTTCAAGGAAGAAATTGAGATAAGAATTCGTAAAGCCATTCTTGGTGGCGTGTTCGGCTAACTTAAGGATTTGCAACTTTGTCTCTTCGATTATTTGTAATTTATTGTGCATTGATTGGCGGTCTTTGTTCCTATGTGGGCTGGGCTATGGGCCTCTCTATCACAGCAGAAGGCTTTTTAAGAGCAGCTTTTAAAGGCATGTTTGCAGGTACCCTTATTGGTGCGGGTCTAAGCTTACTCGATTCCATTTGGATTGGCAGAAGCATCACTTTCACATTTTGCCACACCTTGATTGCGGCTATTTTTGCTGGCATGGGCGGATTTCTCGGAGGCATCATTGGAGAATTTCTTTTCAGCATCCATAAATCTCTTATCATTGCAGGGTGGTTATTCACCGGCCTACTCATAGGCATCGCTATTTCCACATTCGAAATATTAATTTCTTTCAGCAACAGTCAAGCCAAGAGCTTTGCGATTTCTAAAGCGTTGAAGTGCATGGCTGGGGGCGCAATGGGTGGTTTGTTGGGTGGGGGAATTTTTTATTCAGTGCTATTACTCTGGGTGGCACGGTTTGGCCCGGGAATATTCTGGACTCCCGCAGCCATTGGTTTTTCTGTTCTAGGAATTTGCATTGGCCTGTTCATCGGGTTGGCCCAAGTGTTGATTAAAGAGGCGTGGGTTCGGGTTGAAAACGGGCGCTGGCAGGGCAAGGAATTAATCCTTGCAAAAGCTGTTTCCGTAATCGGGCGAAAAGAAGGTTGCGAAATCGCCTTGTTTGGTGATCGTAATCTCGCACCCGAACATGCTTGCATTCGAAAACGAGAGAACGGCTTTTATCTCGCAGATCTTGATAGCCCGGATGGAACTTACCTCAACAAAAAAAGAATGAAGGAAGAAACGCTTCTTCAATCAGATGATATAATTCAAGCGGGGGCGACCCGGCTTAAGTTTCTCGAAAAGACTAAAAGCCGAAATTGAGATTCTAAATTTCAAACTCACGACTTTGTAGTTCAGTTGAAACCAAACCCTAAAGGTCTCAAGAATTGTGCAAGCCGGGTTCGGGCTCTGAACAGCCTCATTTTTACCGCTGCGCTCTTTAAACCAAGTTGCTTTGCGATTTCAACAATTCTACAATCCTGAGTGTATCTCATTTCAAGAATCTGCCTGTCCTTCGAATTCAATTCCCCAACTGTCCGATTTACTTTACTGAATAATTCTGCCTGCTCAAAAAGCAATTCAGGCGGTATCGTATGGGAGTCGAGTTTTTCAAAAATCTCAGGCGCCATTGTGCCATATTTATAAAAGGAACTTTTGCAGTAGTCTTCTGCTAAGTTGCGAACCACTTTGCAAAGCCAAGACCTTTCAAATGTAACGGTATTGCCTAGGGTTAATTCGCGCCAATAGCGAAGAAACGCTTCTTGAGTAAGGTCGTTTGCAACATCGAAATTGAAACACCGCGAGTATGCTGCCAGCCAGACTGCACTACGGTGTATTGAATAAATCTTGAGGAACTGTTCTTGCATGATGATCTCCTTTCATGCATCTAAATCACTGTTTATTATCAGTACGAATTAGAAAGGAGAAAGTTCATCAAAAGTGAATATAGCTAAGCTATTGCAACAGAAAATGCATAAAGAACAAAAGAAGAGATTGAATAAAAAACACTCACTCAGGGATCCACGAATCCTCAGGCTTCATACTCAAACAAAATTCTGCGAGAAGAACCGCTGCGTACTCAAGATCTTTCAAACTAACTACTTCTACCGGGCTATGCATATAACGATTCGGGATCCCGATCAACCCCATGGCAACACCTTCGCCCACCGTTTGCATTGCGTTGGCATCGGTGCCACTCCCCTTCGGAATCCCTCTAATCTGGTTGGGGATACTAAAATCGCGTGCAACATTCATCATGCGATCGATCACTTTAGGGTTAAAATTAGGGCCACGATGAATCACCGGGCCAGCTCCAAGTTTAACTTCGCCCAAGTTCTTTCGATCGGTTCCAGGAGTATCTGTCGCATGGGTGACATCTACCGCCAACCCTACTTGCGGAAGAATTCCTTGCGCACTTGTAGTTGCCCCACGCAGCCCTATCTCTTCTTGCACTGTAGAAACAAAATGAATATCAATGTTGGGATTTTTCTCACTCACCAACCTCAACGCTTCCATCACCGTCCAAACCCCCACCTTATCGTCCATCCCGGGCGAACAAGCCAAACCGTTCAGCAATTCGCGATACCCAAGGCGAACTGTTATTGTGTCGCCATTCATTACCAATGCTTCAGCTTCTTTTTTATCCTTGGCACCTATATCAACCCAAACATCAGAAAATTGGGGAACCTTGTTACGCTCATCATTGGTTAGAAGGTGAGTTGCCTTGCGTGAAAGCACTCCATTAAGAGGACCATCCTTAGCCCAAACCGTGAGGTGCTGGCCGAGAAGAATCTGCATATCCCAACCGCCAATCGGCTGAACATAAAGAAATCCGTTTTCATCAATATGCTGGATCATAAGGGCAATCTGGTCGCAATGGCCCGCAAGCATGAGTTTCTGGGTTTCGCCCTGCCCCGATTGCGAACCTTTTTTCACACAATGCACATTCCCATGTCTATCGGTACGAACTTCATCCGCAAATTTACCTGCCCACTCCCTGACGACTTTTTGAATTTTAGCCTCATAACCCGAAGGACTAGGGGTTTCGAGAAGAGTTTTGAGGAAATTCAACGATGTTTCGTTCATATTTATTGTTCCATTGCTCCGGGAATGAACCCGGCCACCTGAATTAAAGTCTGTCTAAATACCATAAATAGTATAATTACTATTAGCATAAACCGATGGAAAGGTTATTATTATATAGCTAAATGGTTTATAGATCCCGCCAAGTAACTTTTGGTTCAATAACCTTCAGGATACACGCCATGAAAAGGTTTCAATCAATCCTCCGCAATTTAATTGCCTATTCAATAACCGCAACATGCCTTGGTTCAACTATTACACAAAATGCATTTGCAGAACCACCTGTTGATGTTGCCAAGCGAACCGAAATTTTAGGCAAGCCAGAAACAATCGAGGTTCATCCCGCCTTGATTAACTTAAGCAGCAAGCGCAACTTTACGCAAGTTGTAGTAACAGGCAAATACGCAGGCGGACTTATCCGCGACCTGACTCCTTTTTCCCTGTTTACCATCGAGCAACCCGATATCGCAAAAATCGATGGAGCCAGCATTGTAATGGCGCTTAAAAATGGCGCAACCAAACTGAAAGTGACAACAGGCGCAACCACCACCTTGGTTCCTGTAAATGTCTCCAATACTGAAAAGCCCGACCCTGTTAGTTTTCGCAGAGATGTAATAGCTGCAATGAATGTGGGCGGCTGTAACGCTGGCGCCTGCCATGGTACCCCTTCAGGTAAGAACGGTTTCAAATTAAGCCTCAGAGGCTTTGACCCTGCTGCAGATTATTTACAACTGACGCGCGATGTTTTAGGCCGTCGAACTTCCTCCGAAGATGCTGATGCTGCTCTGATGCTGCAAAAAGCATTAGGTAGAATCCCCCACGAAGGCGGGCAACGCTATCACCCCCAAGCAGAAACCACACGCGTAGTTCGCACTTGGCTCGCAGAAGGCTTAAAAGATGATGCCCCTACTTTGGGCGTGCTTAAATCCATCGATGTTTATCCGGGCGCTCGCATTTTTCGCGCCCCCGCTGCTTGGCAGCAAATTAGCGTTAAGGCCAACTTCGCTGATGGCTCCTCCCGCGATGTCACCCCGCTCACGGTTTTCTCCAGCAGCGACACCTCCATTGCAGATGTAAACAATCGTGGCTTGGTCGAATTCAAACAGCCAGGCGAAATCGCTATCCTCGTTCGCTACCTCGAAGAACTCGTCAGCGTGCGCTTCACCTACCTCGATAACCGGGTTCAATACGCTTGGAAAAGCCTTGTTCCCAACAACTTCGTCGACAACAACATTTTCGCTAAACTAGAACTTCTTGGTATCCCCCCCTCCGAAACCTGCCCGGATCAAGAATTCCTGCGCAGGGCCTACCTCGACTCTTGTGGTACTCTTCCAAACGCCAAGGAGACTCTTGATTTCCTCGAAAGTAAAGACCCACAAAAGCGCTCTAAGCTTGTGGAAGCACTTACCCTTCGGCCCGAGTTCTCCGATTTCTGGACACTCAAGTGGTCCGACATTCTTCGTAGCAATCGTAAAACCATCCAAGTCAAAGGTATTCACTCCTTCCAACATTGGGTCAAAGAAAACATCGAACAAAATGTGGGCATTGATCGCATGATCCGTGATCTGATCACCAGCACAGGCAGTGCTTCCACCAATCCTGCTGCCAACTACTATCGCATCTCCCGCGACCCCCTAACACTCGCAGAAACAACCGCACAACTTTTCCTAGGCTTCCGCATGCAATGCGCCAAATGCCATAATCATCCCTTCGAACGATGGACTCAGGATGATTACTATTCCTTCGCTGCTTTCTTCGCCCGAGTGAAAGTTAAAAAAGATAACACCGATGTTGGCCCAGATCCAAAAGTTGCTGCAGGCGAAGTCGTATACGAAGACCGAGCAGGCGAAGTCACCCAACCCCGCAGCGGCAAAGTGATGGCACCAAAGTTCCCCGGTGGCGCAATTGCCACTCCTGAAAACGGCAAAACCCGCAGAGAAGCCCTTGCTGATTGGCTTACCAAACCTGAAAACCCCTTCTTTGCAAAGTCTGTCGTCAACCGAATCTGGTTCCATCTCATGGGCAAGGGCATTGTCGACCCAGTCGATGATTTCCGCGAATCCAACCCCAGCGCCAACGATGAACTTCTCGTTGCTCTAGCTCAAGATTTCGCCAAGAGTGGCTACGATTTCCGCCATCTTGTTCGCACCATCATGAACTCCAAAACCTATCAGCTAAGCGCCCAGCCCACCAAAGATAACCAAGAAGATGGTAAGTACTTCTCACACGCAAGCACCAGGCTTCTAACCGCAGAACAGTTGCTCGATTCCATCTGCGCAATTACCGAAGTGCCCGAGAAGTTTGCAGGCCTGCCTTTGGGCACCCGCGCAACCCAGTTGCCCGATACCGAAATCAACAACCTCTTCCTTAAAACTTTTGGTCAACCTGCACGCGAACTCGCTTGCGAATGCGAACGCGAATCCGATAGCAACCTCGCCCAAGCGTTGCAACTCATCAACGGCCCCACTATAAATGAAAAAATCCGCAATGCTTCTAATCGCATAGGCAGACTTCTCAAGGAAGCCAAAAGCGATAAGCTTATTCTCGATGATCTTTACCTCGCAACCCTCAGCAGAATGCCCACCGCTGATGATTATAAAGTTGCGAACGATCACCTCGCAAAATCCAAGGAAAAGCGCCAAGCTTGGGAAGACCTCCAATGGGCTCTCATCAACTCTAAGGAATTCCTCTTCCGCCACTAGGATTATCATGCAATCCGTTCTCTCCGCCTCGAGTGTGATACTAGAAAACTCCACACTCGAGCCAGGCCATGTGATCCTCAGCGATGGCATAATTTCCAAAGTTTCAAACGGCCTCTACCAAGGCCCCATTCAAAACCACCAACACTTCGAGGGTTTCACCCTCTGCCCAGGCTTCATCGATCTTCATGTGCATGGCGGATTGAATTGCGACTTCATGGATGGCACCCCCGAAGCCTTTCATACCGTCTGCAAAGCCCACCTAAAGCATGGCACCACCAGCCTTCTCGCAACCTCCACCGCTGCAACCATGCCCACAATTCTTAAATTCCTTGACACCTGCAGGGCAAGTAAAAGTGCAAACTGGACCGATGCAGCGCAGGTTTTGGGCGCGCATTTCTATGGCCCCTACTTCTTCCCTGAAGCCCGTGGTTGCCATCCTTCAGAACCAATCGTTGCCCCAACTCCCGACCACTTCAATTCTTTCCTCGATTACGCAGATACCATCATAACGGCAAGTGTTGCGCCAGAATTACCTGGCGCAGAAGCTTTTGTGAAAGCCTGCCTCGATAAGAATATCCGCTGCAATGCAGGCCATTCTCACGCGACTTTTTCGCAAGTCGAAGCATCTGTTCATTGGGGCGTTCGCCATGTTGATCACCTGTTCTGCGCCATGTCTGATCGTGCAAGACTTCGGCTTACGCAAACCTACCCAATGCG
>QWPF01000146.1 GCA_003671255.1 Planctomycetota bacterium
TAGATTGCGGGCCCCTCCAAGTAGGCCAATTTAATGCTTCGCCAAAAGAGAAACCAGCAAATGCTATTAACACAATTCCCACAACAAAAAATCGAGACATTTAATCACCGTTCCATGAAACTAAATTTAAGAAGGTATTGCGCCGTCTTTTGGTTTTAAACAGTATATCAAGAGTGATTTCTTAAGCCTGTTTGCAAGGTCGGAATCAGCGTTCGAGAAATATTCTATGCTTTTTAAAATAATCTCTTTCTTGCTGACCCTGGAAAGACCACCAGTAATCTTGTCCACCAAACTGGCTTTCTCAGCTTCTCCCATAATACGGTATAAATCTCCACCTTGCTTCACTTCTGCGGAATAATTATCAGGATTCCGATTTAAAATCATCAGGCCGATCTCTAGTTTTGGATAATCTTTTAAAGACCAAACCTTGGTAACATCAAATGGGTTGAATCGTTAGTTGTTTGCATTTGATATTGGCATGATCTGGACATAAACTTTCCAAGAAGCAAAATATCTTTTTGGTTTTGTTATTGATAAAAAAGTTATAGTAAGAATTATTTAAGAAATTAAACAAACAGAGGTTAGCATATTACCATAAAAGCATCCATATTTCTTTGCTTAATTAACTAGATATTTCTTGCTGTAATTTTAAAAATTGATGAAAATACAATTAAGAAAGTCACACCAAGGGCAGTATGTCTAAAATTTTAATTACACTGTTGTTTTTCTTTTTTATTGTATGCGATGCAAAAGCAGACAAAGTTGAAGATGATTTTTTCGAACGATCAATCCGTCCTGTATTATTAGAACGATGTATTGAATGCCATGGAAGCGCAGTTCAAAAAAGTGGTTTAAGGCTCGATTCTAGGAAAGCGGTGATTGAAGGTGGTAAGAATGGTGCTGTAGTTGTTTTAGGTAATCCAAACGCAAGCAAATTAATCTCATCGATAAAACACGAAGGGCAATTAAAAATGCCTCGTGATAAAAAGCTTTCCGACATTGAAATTAAAGCCTTCGAGAAATGGGTTACCTTGGGCTTACCTTGGCCAGATAGTATTAAAATCACTTTGAAAAATACCAAATCTGAAACAGAGCATTGGTCATTTCTACCCATAAAAAAAGCTGTTCCCCCTATTAACGAAATGTCCCACCCTATTGATTCGTTTATTCACCAAAAATTGAACAAAAGGTTGATCAAACAATCAGCGACTGCTGATAAACGGACTTTGATTCGAAGATTAAGCATTGATCTTATCGGCCTTCCACCCTCGATTTCAGAAATATCTGCATTTGAAAATGATCCATCATCAGATGCCTATGAGAAAGTAGTGGACCGGTTGCTTGCTTCTCCTAGGTATGGAGAACGCTGGGCTAGGCATTGGCTGGATATTGCAAGATATGCGGATAACAAAGGATATGTTTTTTTTGAAGATAAGAATTACCCTTGGGCTTGGACATATCGCGAATATGTAATCAATTCATTGAATAACGACCTGCCTTACAATCAATTTATCATCGAGCAAATCGCAGCAGATCAACTAGAAACAAAAGATAAAAAATCCCTCGCTGCACTTGGATTTCTAACCGTTGGCGGGCACTTTATGGGGAATACCCATGACATCATTGATGATCGAATCGATGTTATGACGCGTGGGTTAATGGGCCTTACAGTATCTTGCGCCCGATGCCATGATCACAAATTTGATCCCATACCCGCTGCCGACTATTATTCGCTTTATGGAATAATGCGAAGTTCGTTCGAACCTATAACTCCACCTCTTTATGATGCTGAACCAATTACTGAGGAATACAAAAAGTTCGCGCTTGAATTAAAAACAAAAGAAAAAAAGCTACTGGATTTTGTGCAAGCAAAACATCGCGACCTTGTAACTCAATCAAGGTCAAGAGTTGCTGATTATCTTTTAGCAGCATATCAAGCTGGTAATCAACCTCCTGCAGATGATTTCATGTTACTTGCGGACAAAGGTGATCTTAATCCAGCAATGATTGCAAGATGGCGCGCATTTCTCGAACGCATGAAAATACAAAAAGACCCAACTTGGGCAATCTGGCATCGTTATTCCAGTCTCAATCCTTCTTCATTTTCTCAATCTGCATTAGAGGTCAGAAATCTACTGTCTGACAACCCAAACGTTTTACAAGCATTTCGAGTTCCACCCAAGTCAATAAAGGAAGTTGCTGATACTTACGGAAAACTTCTTGGTGAAACGGAGAAAGCCTGGCTTTCTTCTGGCGGAAAAATCCCATTAGAAGATAAAAACGCTGAAATGATTCGCTCTGCTCTTTATGGGCCAAACTCTCCTGCTGATGCGCCTTTGGCATTAGATTGGGGGTTTTTAGACCTATTTCCTGATCGTACTACACAGGGTGAATATAAGGCTTTAATCAAAGACCTTGAAACACATTTAGTAAAAGGTCCCCCTAGGTCTATGGTTCTTCTGGATTCAAACGAACTTTATGAACCCAATATTTTTATTCGGGGTCAACCTAATCGGATTGGAGATAAAGTTCCCAGACAATTCTTGAAAGTTCTAGATTCAAATCGCCAGAGTTTTTTAAAGGGTAGCGGGCGATTGGAATTAGCAAAATCTATTGCTTCCAATACGAACCCCCTCACCTCCAGAGTTTTTGTGAATCAAGTATGGGCCCATCATTTTGGTAATGGTTTGGTTGGAACTTTAGGGGACTTCGGCGTGCGTGGTGATCTTCCAACCCATCCAGAGTTATTAGATTGGCTTGCAATGAATTTTATGGAAAATAATTGGAGTATTAAAAAACTTCACAAGGTTATCGTAACCTCGAACACCTATAAACAAAACAGTAATGATCGTGAAGATTGCCTTAAGGTAGATCCTGAAAACAAGCTATTATGGAAGCAGAACCGCAGAAGGCTGGATTTCGAATCACTTCATGATTCGGTTTTATCAGTATCTGGGAATCTTGATTTAAAAGTGGGCGGCCCTTCGGTTTCTTTTTTTACAGGCAAAAATCGTAGAGCAGTTTATGGATATATTGACAGGCTGGATTTCCCTAGCCTGCTTGCAACATTTGATATCCCCAACCCAGCTTCTTCCAGCGTGGAAAGAACTTCCACAACGGTAGCACCACAAGCTTTATACCTGATGAATGGTCCATTTGTTCGGGAAGCAGCAAAGAAAGTTTTGAACTTAAATATGATTAAAGAAATTAAAAGTGCTGACCAAAAAGCAGATGCAATCATGCTTGCTGTATTAGGCCGAAAACCCACTGCAAAAGAAAAGCTTCAGATGATAAATTTCGTCATGGGGTCCAATGAAAACGAAGCATGGCTTGATTTAACTCATGGATTATTTTTAACCAACGAGTTTGCCTTTGTTGACTAAACGGAGAGCGAGATGAATTTATTTTCAAGGCGTGAAGCCTTGTTAAGATCTGGAACTGGTTTTGGTTCATTAGCACTTGCTGGCTTAATGAGTAATGAATCAAATGCTGAAGTTGGAAAATTGGATCCACTTGCTCCGAAGCAAGCGCATTACCCCTCAAAAGCGAAACATGTGGTTCATTTATTCATGAATGGTGGGCCTTCCCAGGTAGACACTTTTGACCCTAAACCAATGCTTGATAAGTATCATGGAAAGCCTTTGCCTGAAACCAACCTTCGGACAGAAAGAAAAACAGGCGCAGCAATGCGTTCACCTTTCAAGTTTAAAAAGCATGGTCAATCTGGAATTGAAGTAAGCGAACTTTTTGAAAACACTGCAATGCATGTAGATGATATGTGCATTATCCGTTCCATGCATGCAGATGTTCCAAATCATGAACCATCATTGATGTTGATGAATTGTGGCGATGGCCGTCTTCCCCGCCCCAGTTTTGGTTCCTGGGTGACTTATGGTTTGGGATCAGAAAACAAAAACCTCCCCGGATTTGTAGTAATGTGCCCAGGTGGGTACCCTATTGTGACCACGCAAAATTGGCGCTCTAGTTTTTTACCAGGTGTCTATCAGGGAACCTATCTAGATACAAAAAACTCAGACCCCGACAAACTTGTGGCGTTCATACGAAATTCCGAAATGCCTGTCGCTCGACAAAGAAAACAGTTGGATTTAGTTCGGCTTCTTAATGAAGAAAATCTAGCTTCTCGTAATTTTGATCCGCAACTTGAGTCTAGAATTCGAACTTTTGAACTTGCATTTCGCATGCAATCAGAAGCCACTGATGCTTTTGATCTTACAAAAGAAACCAAATCCATTCGGGAACTTTATGGCGATACAACCAACGGTCGGCAATTGCTTTATACCCGCAGATTGATCGAGAAAGGCGTGAGATTTATCCAAGTTTGGAGCGGCGCTGGGCAACCATGGGACAACCATGATAGTTTGGAAAAGCAGCATAAAAAACTTGCCGAAGATTGGGACAAACCTATTGCTGCTTTTCTTCTGGACCTTAAACAACGCGGATTATTTGACAGCACTCTTGTTCTTTGGGGTGGAGAATTCGGCAGAACGCCTGTAGCTGAAATGCCTGGGCTTAGTGGCAGAGACCATAACCATTATGGTTTTACTTGTTGGTTGGCCGGGGGCGGGGTTAAAGGTGGTACGGTGGTTGGTTCTACGGATGAGTTTGGTTTTAAGGCAGAACAAAACCCTGTGCATGTTCATGATCTTCATGCAACAATGCTTCATTTGCTGGGCATGGATCACGAAAAGTTAACTTATCGTTATGCAGGTCGTGACTTCAGGTTGACCGATGTGCATGGAAATTTGGTTAAAGAAATAATTGCTTGATATTGTTTGCAAGTTGATTGATCTAAAGGAAAGTAAGGTTATGAAAATTACTGCAATCGAATCTCATGTATGCCATGCGAGAATGCGAAACTGGATTTTTGTCAAAGTGTTAACTGATCAAGATGGCCTTTTTGGCTGGGGTGAAGCAACGCTAGAATGGCATACGCGAAGTATTGTTGGAGCCATTGCTGATTTGTCAGAACTTTTAATCGGGCAAGATCCAACCCGGATTGAATACCTTTGGCAGATGATGTATCGGCAGCATTTCTGGCATGGCAATGGTATTGTGCGATCTACCGCTATTGCAGGAATTGACATCGCATTATGGGATATTCTTGGAAAATCGCTCGGGGTGCCTTGCTCAAAGTTATGGGGCGGTCCGGTTCGTGATCATATTCGCACCTATTGCCATCTAGGCGGTGGAAAAATGGAAGACTTTTATGAAACTGCTTCTGAAGATGCTAATCGTTTTGCAGACCTTGCGCTTCAAGCAGTTGAAGATGGGTTTACAGCTTTTAAATCCATGGCTGTTCCCCCAACGCTTCCTTTAGAAGGGCAAAAACCGATTCGAACAGCAGAGGCATGCGTTGCTGCGATGCGTGAAGCTGTTGGCGATTCCATTGATATCATGGTTGATTGCCATGCTAGACCATCACCTGCAATGGGGATGCAATTTGCCAAAGCGCTTGAACCATACGGCTTATATTTTTTGGAAGAACCGTGTTGGCCTGAAAGTATTGAAGGGCTTGCGGCAATTAATAGTTCTGTTTCCACACCGATTGCTACGGGAGAGCGAGTAACCAATCTGGCTGCATTCAGAGACTTATTTGCAGCGCGTGCCTGTGAAATTTGCCAGTTAGATATCACGCATTGCGGTGGATTAAGTGAGGCTCGAAGAATCGCAGCGTTAGCTGAAGCTTATCGGATATCTTTAGCGCCGCATAACCCGCAAGGACCGGTAAGCACTGCAGCTTCCCTTGAATTTGGGTTTTCTCAACCAAGTTATATTATTTGCGAAACAGTTCATAATGATGTTCCCTGGAGGCAGGATGTTGTTGAAGAAGGTTTTGTTACCGAGCGCAAAGGTAGGATTGTAAAACCCAATACCCGGCCTGGACTTGGTATTAAAATTAATGAAGCCGAGTTAATTAAACATCCATTCCAACAGGAATTACCGCAGCGTGTGTTTTATACCGATGGCAGTGTAGGTGATTGGTAATAGTCATGAAAAAAAAATTAGCAGGGGTGTTGCCGATTGTTCATGTTCCATTTGAAGATGACGGAACAATCGATGAGAAAACTTTAAAAAAAGAAATCGATTGGATCTTTTCAGTAAAAGCCCAAGGATTAGGTACGGGGATGGTTTCAGAGATATTACGACTTACATTCGAAGAAAGAATTTCCCTAACCAATCATATTGTTCAGTTTACTGAAGGAAGAGGTGCAACCTTTGCAGGGGTTGGTGCAGAAAGTACAAAACAAGCATTGGTATATGCCAAGGCTGCTGAAAAAGCAGGTTGTGATGGCATCATGGCAATTCCACCAGTCACAACAAGCCTTCCGGAAGAAGCTGTTTTAAAACATTTTCGAACCCTTGCAGAAGAGGTAAATCTACCTTTAATTGTTCAAGATGCTTCTGGTTATGTCGGTCAAGCGATTCATCTACGCATTTATATTCAGCTACTTGAACTTTATGGCAACGAGAAGATTCTGTTTAAACCAGAAGCATCGCCAATCGGCCCAAATCTTTCCGCTTTAAGAGATGCATCATTAGGAAAAGCAAAAATCTTTGAAGGCTCAGGCGGAATCCTTTTGGTAGATAGTTTTAGAAGAGGAATCACGGGCACCATGCCTGGTGTTGATCTTCTTGATGGAATTGTTTCATTGTGGAATGCGTTGGTTAATGGAGATGAAAAAACGACCTATCGTGTTTATTTTCCTATCTGCGCAATAGTCGCACTGCAGTTGCAGGCGGGCTTGGATGGATTTCTGGCAATCGAAAAATTCATTCTTAAGCACAGAGGGATATTTAAAAACGAAGTGCGTAGGTCGCCTTACTCGTGGGATCTTGACCTTGAAACTTCTTCCGAAATATTAAGGTTGCTTCAAATTCTTGATAAAGCGATATCTATGGAGCAATCGTGATGCGGTACGGGGTGCTAGGCATGCTTTGCGTGGCTGCCCTGATTGCGTATGTCCAGCGTTCTGCAATAAGTGTTCCCGCAAAAATTATCCAGCAAGAATTGGGTATGGATGCTGCATCCATGGGTTTGGTGATGGCTGTTTGGTATTGGGGATATGCCCTTTTTCAAATTCCATCAGGCTGGCTTGCAGATTATCTCGGAAGTCGAAAAGCTTTGGTTTTCTATGCAATTACTTGGTCGGTTTTCACAGCAATTGCTGGGCTGGCGACTAGTTATGAACAGCTTTTGGTTTTTTGGTGCCTAATGGGAATCGCGCAAGCGGGAATATTTCCTGCATCTGCAAAGGCCATTGGTGCTTGGTTTTCAG
>QWPF01000147.1 GCA_003671255.1 Planctomycetota bacterium
ATGGCTTTGGCTCGCAATGGCTCGGCGTCAAAGGGTTGAAGGACAAACGGTTCGACCCTGCCAAGTTTCCTGGGATGACTCCCGAAGTGCGAGCAGCGATGTACGATGAAGTCTGGCTTCTATTCGATAGCATTGTTCGGAGTAACCATAGCATCATGAATTTCATTAACAGCGATTACACCTTCTTGAATGAGAAACTTGCGAAGATCTATGGGCTCGAAAAAAACATCACCGGGCCAGAAATGAGACGCATCCAGATCACAGATGCTAATCGTGGTGGGATCCTTGGCATGCCCGGCATTCTTGCAATGACTTCCTTCCCCGACAGAACAAGTGCGGTAAAACGCGGAGCGTGGGTGCTTGAACAAGTGCTCGGCGAGCATATTCCGCCCGCTCCTCCAAATATACCCTCGCTTGAAAAACAGGATATGAAAAAGGTCGCAACTCTGACGATGCGTCAACGAACGGAACTCCATCGCACCAATGCCACTTGTGCGAGCTGCCATAAGGTCATGGATCCGATCGGCTTCGGGTTGGAAAATTTTGATGCCATCGGTCGTTGGCGAGACAAAGATGATTCAGGCGCCCCGATTGATGCCACCGGCGAACTGCCGGGAGGCTTGAAATTCAATTCGCCAAAAGACTTGAAAGCGATCATCGCCACACGCAAAGAAGACATCGCCCGCAACCTTGCCGAAAAATTGCTCGCCTACTCTCTTTGCCGTCAGATTGAAGGTTATGACCAAATCGTTGTCGACCACCTGCTGGAAAATATCAGCAAGGACGGTTATCGTATGCAATCGCTGATCATTGAAGTTGTTACCAGTTATCCATTCACCAATCGTCGTATTAAATAAGGTAAAAATCATGACTCAAAAATCCATGCTCGATCGCCGCAACTGCCTTAAAGGCATCGGGGTCACCCTTGCTTTGCCTATGTTTAACTCCATTGGCTGGGCTGGGAATGAAAAGGGCACGCCTGCCAAGCCCCCCGTTCGGCTCGCCTTCATGTACATGCCGCACGGTGTTGTCATGGATCAATTCTGGCCAACCAGCCCCGACACATTCCTTACCGCACCACCTAAGTCCATCGAGTCTCTGGGGCCTGTTCTCAATCAATGCCTTATGGTCAAGGGCGTCTCAGGCGTGCCAATCAAACCTTTCAATGGTGCGCCCCACGCTCTGGAACTATCGACCTGGCTTACTGCTACTCTTCCCAATGCTGATCGCCGCAATAAGATTGACATCGCAATTTCTGCCGATCAGATTGCAGCAAACTACATCGGTGGGTTGACCACTTTGCCATCCCTTGAGTTGGCGACAATGCCGCAGACGCATAAAGAAAATCAGGAGGGATTGAACGAAGGCTACTATTCGCATTGCAGTTTCCGCTCGGCTACCCAAACGGTGCCAGCCGAGATTAATCCCCGCAATGTGCTCAATCGCCTCTTTGGCAAAACCGACAAACCAGGCGCCACCCTGAAGCACGATCCGCTTGATCGCAGTATGCTCGATTTGGTCATTGGTGGTGCACGCGAACTTCGCAAAAAACTTCCGCAAGACGACCAGCACAAGATCGATGAATACCTCGATAGTGTCCGGTTCGTAGAACGCCGGATTGCAGCGATTGAACAGCGGCAGAAGGATGCTGCACTCGAAAAAGCAGGGGTTAGCACCGTCAAACGCAACGCATCTGACTCTCCGCCCATCGAGATCAAAATCCCCATCGGCGAAAAACGCAGTGAATACATGAAGGTGATGTGCGATCTAAATGTGCTCGCCTTCCAGACCGACACTACGCGAGTCAGCACCTACATTGGTTCCACACCAAACGGTGTGACCTATCCCGAACTCGGTTTGAGCGGGGACCACCACTCCTTCACCCATCACGGGAATAAGGATGAAACCAAGTCCAAGGTTGCAGCCATCACCGCCTTCAACATCTCTCAGTTTGCCTATATGGTGAAAAAAATGGCTAGCCTCAAGGAGGGTAAAGGCACGCTTCTTGACAACTGCATCATGATGTGGGGTTCCGGCCTTGAAGATGGCAACAACCACACCCGCGAGAATCTTCCGTTCATCATTGCGGGCGGTGGTGGCGGTTCACTGAAGACCGGTCGCTTCCTCACCACGAAAGCTAATCAAGGCGATCTGCTCGCTACCCTTCTTGCTTGCACGGGGATCCCCCTCGACCGGCCAATAGGCAACTCAACCAAGCAGATTACGGAAATGATGAACGGATAAAGCTGCAATAGTTATTACGGTGCAATTTCCGTGGATGTTACTTCGTCCTTTGACTTTGGTGACTTATGCGCACTCTAGCTTTTCTTTCTTTTTTCAACTTCGTCATGGTTGTTTTTGCTCAGCCCCAAAAGCTTGCTCTCGAAATCGTGGATATTGGTAAAGGTGTTTCCCTAGAACTTCTGATTGTACCTGCGGGAAAATTTACCATGGGTTCCCCCATTTCTGAACCCGGGCGAACTAACAACGAGCTTGAACATGAAGTTACTATTTCAAAATCATTTTTCCTTGGTAAGTATGAAGTCACACAAGCTCAGTGGGAAGCGATCATGGATGATAACCCCAGTAGCGAAGGCGGGGCCAAACTTCCTGTCACTGATGTTTCTTATGAAGACTGCCAGAAATTCATCAAAAAACTAAATGAGAAGACCAGTGGGGGATTTCGTTTGCCCACAGAGGCCGAATGGGAATACGCCTGCAGGGCTGGGACTAAAACCCGTTACACAGTTGGCGAGAGATTTGGTAAGGATCAAGCTAACTTTTTAGATTCTAAAATCGGTAAGCCCGTAGTTGTAGGAAGTTATAAACCAAACGCTTTTGGTTTTTACGATATGCATGGCAATGTGGATGAATGGTGCAATGATTGGTATGAACCTTATTCGAAGGAGCCGATTTTGAATCCTAAAGGGCCTCCTGAGGGAAAATATCGGGTATTGCGGGGCGGTGCCTTTAACTTCGATGCTTCTTATCAGCGCTCTGCGATCAGGAATTTCATCCGGCCTACCGACCGCGATCATAATCTAGGCTTTCGCATCGCCCGCAATAATTGATTGCACACTTAAAACGCAACCTACTTACCATAACTTTCTTACTCTTTTCCCTTGCTCCCCTTCTTTCCCAAATCGGGTACATTCTCCTTGGGAAAGAATTCTGAAAGCTCTTTCTTCACGGATGCAAACTTCGAATCCTTCGCAAGGTTGTTCCATTCCAACGGATCAACATCATGATCATATAATTCCTCATCGCCATTCTCATAGCGAATGTAACGCCATTTTTCTGAACGAATGGCATGATTGTTATGCAGATAAGTTGTGATTGCAGGTTGATCCCATTTTGCTTTTGAATCTTGAAGCAAAGGCTTGATGCTCTTGCCTTGTACATGAGGTGGAATGCCCAACCCACATAAATCACTCAGCGTTGGATAAACAGACATGTAATCAACGGGCCGATTGCAAACCGCCCCAGGCTTCGTCATCCCCGGTACAACATAAAGCATGGGCGAACGCGTGGCTTGTTCCCAAAGAGCAAACTTACGCCAGTGATTTTTCTCACCCAGATGCCAGCCGTGATCACTCCACAAAATAATTATTGTGTTATCTTTGTAACCCGATTTATCAAGGCCATCAATAAGGCGACCAATCATGGCATCGCAAAAAGTGATGGTCGCAAGATAAGCACGCACAGCTTCTTTCCATTTGCCCGCTTCGGTGATGGTTTTATGATCGCCCAAAGGCTTGGCCATTTTGATACCAGATGGGGGCACACCTTCCAATTCGTTTGCCTTCACCTTGGGAAGTTGGACTTGATCCAGCGGATACATGTCAAAGTATTTCTGAGGCACCTGCCAAGATAGATGCGGTTTGTGCAACCCACACGCAAGAAAGAAAGGCTTCTCATGCTTCCTGCCCAGTTCCTTAAGGCAGTAATCTACAATGTGGTAATCTTCCATCGATTCATCACCACCAGCGAGTGGCCCGAAGGTGAAGTTGCCATTTCCCCAAGTGCCTTCCAATGTTTTCTTCTCTGTTTTCTTCTCAACTTTTTTGACATCCCTCGCAATTCCACTGGGTGAAAAATCATGCCAATAGGTAGCTGGAGGGGCATAGGCCCCGTGGTAGATTTTACCCGCCCCACGAACATCATAACCGTTCGCCATGAAATGTTGAGTTAGGTTTGGAACTTTGGCGGCAGGGCTTTTTCGCCAATCTGCGTTGTTCTCATACACACCGGAAGCACCGGGGCGTAAACCAGACATCAGGGCAGTTCGCGATGGATTGCATACCGGGGCTGCGCAATAGCTACGCGTGAAGATCATGCCACGCGCTGCGAGTTTATCCATGTTCGGCGTTTTCACCTGCTTGTCGCCAAGGAACCCCACCCAATCGCGCAGGTCATCAATTGCGATGAAAAGAACATTTGGCTTTGCGGGAATTACCTCTGAAGCATTTGCAGGAGCCAATGTAAGTATCAGAAAAATAAAAGAGAGCGTTCGTTGCATCGTGATTATTCCTGAATGTTTCAAGTGGGGCACAAACTTGCTAAATTTCGCATTGTTTACAATGGCGTATTTTTACCCCAAATAAAAAATAGCAAAGATGGCATCATTGATCGATTAAAAATTTGTGTAATACAGAAACTTTCATCTTATTCGAAGTGTTTAAAGAACAGTAGGGTGGAATAGGCTAGGGTTCTGTACTTCTATCTTTCGATGGTGAAAAATGATTCGAGAATGGATGATAGTATTAGTCTTGGTGGGAGTTGTGCCCATGATGGCTGGTTGCTCAAAAACCAATGCTGACAATCAGGCAAAAATCGCCGATACAACGAACCTAATAAGTGAAAACACTGCAATTCAAGCAAACGAGACCAACACGCCTAAAAATAAAAAAGCAAAAATAAAAGACCCCCTTAAAGTTAAGAGAGCAGATAAGCTTAAGAAAAAACCTAACATGAATGGATGATAATCTCGGGCATATACCGATGCACTCTTGCCAGAAATGATGCATATTCCGGTGCAGCAAGGGCAAGCAGAACTTTGCAAAGATTCGCAAAGTTTGACGGAAGTCGTTGGTAGTTGCGATGTTATGCGAAATAAGAAAATAACTTAACTAGGATATGTATTTTCTTTTGTTAGTTGCCAAAAAGATAAGAATTTAAAAACTACTGATGCAGAATCCGATGCAGTCCATGAAATTGAGAAATTACTAAAGAGTCTCACACCATCAAAATTAAAAGCATTGCAGGCATTATTGAATATGGATTGATGAGAAGCAAGTTTGAACAGAAGTGGGATTATTGGGATATTCGGGATAATGACCCAGAGTCCGAGAGCGGGAACGGAATCCCGCAGCCCTTCCCGAGTCACGAAAAACCCATAGGTGGTCAAATTTCTACTAGGGGAGGCTAGAGTACCTCACGTGGTATCTGTTCACAAAGTTTTGTCATTTACCATTACCCGTTTTTTTAGGAGTTCTGACGATTTAAATAGACTACGAATACGCATTGCCTTAGAGTCAAAGCGGTAATGCAAGCAGATTAGCAAACCAGATACTAAGCAAAGCATTAGCATCCTAAAGGAATCTAAAAATGAGTAACGAAATGTTTAACACTTTTGTATTTGTATGTATGACATGGTTGATAGGGGCAATTATATTATTAATATTTGTCCCATACCAATTTTTTGTTGGTAAGATGTTTAACTACAATGTATCCCTCATGATTTTTTCTTTGATAATGGCAATTATATTTATAATATGTTATTTTTCTCTTAGGTTTTACGATATTGGTCTTGACTTTTATTATTTCGCCTTTTTATATATCGTTATATTTTTCAATCCTGCAGACAAGTTGGTGACCTTCGTACAACAATTTCTTTATGGCAAGAAAATGAAAGAATAAATAACCCCGTATTTTTACTCCCTAGGTAAATCCTAAGCATGAGGGCGAGGTTTTGCCAAAGAAGCATTGCAGGCAGCAAAGGCAAGAGGCAAAAAGCTTGGCTCAAATAGACCAGGACATTGGGCAGGCCGAGAACACTTGAGGCAAGCAGGGCAACGCAACCAAAGCAGCAGCGATTGCAAACCACCGGCACAAGGTAGAAGTCTATGCAGACCTAGTGCCACTAATCAAAGACTTGAGAAGTAAGGGAATAACCTTGCAGGCAAAAGCAGCAAAATTGAATGAACTAGGCCACGCAACCAGAAGAAACAAACCTTGGAATCATGTACAAGTTCTTAGGCTGTTAAGGGCGTAAGGGTTAGCAATTTACTTTAGCTTATTGCCAAGGAAAATGGCCAAAAATTGTGTTATAAGTTTTCACCATTAAGCCTACCGCTACGCCTACTAAAAGAATTATTGTAAAAAACTTTTGCAACCAAGCAATGAGGTTCAAGACAGGACTTAACTTTTCTTCAGCTTTGTCTAAATCATCATCACCATTTATCATTGTGAATCCCTTAAACACAACCCAGTTAAACAAATAAACCCCAAGTACCAAATATCCAAAACCTGCAAGGGCAGGCTTACTTGCCTTTGTTCTTTTCAACCCAATCCTCAAAGCTTAGACTCAATACCGTCAAGCTTAGATTCAATACCGTCAAGCCTAGACTTAATATCGTTAAGCCTAGAAACCACAAGCCAACTAATAATGATTGGGATGAATACCATACTCAATGCTCCCAAAAATTGGATAGCTATCAATAATAATCCTTTTGGTAATTCTATTGGTTCCATTGCCAACTCCTTTAAACAACACCCAGTTAAACAAATAAACCCCAAGGTTACCCTTGAGGTTCAACTATCATGACCACCCACCCAAGGCAATCATGATGGGCAATTCAACTATTTCATATCTGGAATTGGAGTCAAGCAGATTCTTTAAAAGGGTTAGCTAGCAATTTTATTATTAGGCAAGTACCTGTTGAGGCCAGCATTAGTCCCAACCAAAGTAATGAACCAATAGCAAAATAAGCACCCAAATGAAGGCGGTGGCTGCGCCATAAAAAGGTGCCCGAGGCCACCAATTATTTACGGATTGTTGTTTTATAGCACAATCAGGGCACAATGTTCTTAGGACATAAGAATTTGTAAAATAAACCTCGGCAGAAGAGTGACTAAGCCTACTTGACCTACTTGGCTCTCCTTGCTGTGAATCAGGTTCGCATTTAACCTCAACGCCGTCACCTTTAT
>QWPF01000148.1 GCA_003671255.1 Planctomycetota bacterium
ATCTGGTAAGTGGAATCAAGAGTAGGATTTATTTTCAGGCTAACACGCCCTTGGGCAAACCAGCAGATGTTGTTGCGTCTGTTTTTGAAAACGGCGTTGAGATTCTGAATCAGGTTAAAACACTCACCGATGATAAAGAGGCAGGCATCAATCAGGGGCTCGGAAAGTTCGAGCTTACTCCCAAAAAAGATGCCAGTTATGAAGTTAAGATAACCAGCCCTTCTGGTATTGCGGGCAGCTTTAAATTACCTGCGATCAAAGATGCAGGAACCGTTTTGCGTGTGGTCGATAACCTTGTCAAACCAGGCCAACCCCTGAAGGTTGAAGTTAATTCAACCATTAAATCTAGGCTCATGGTGGGCGTATATTGCAGAGGCCGCTTGTTAGATTCGATCTATCTAGAGCAAGTCAAGACTTCCGCAGATATTAATCTTTCTGATCCGATTGGTGGGGTTTGCAGGGTGACTGTTTTTGAAGAACGCCTTGCGGTTCCCGGCACTAGAACGCTTATCCCCGTTGCAGAAAGGCTCTTTTTTAGAACACCTGCGGAATCACTTAGAATTAAGTTGATCCCCGATCAAGCTAGTTATGTCCCGGGCCAGAAAGTTAAACTGAAAATCGAGACTTCTGATGAACTTAGCAAATTAGCCTCTTCTATTATCATGCTTGGGGTAGTCGATAAAAGTGTGATAACCATGGCTGACGAAAAAACCGCTCGTTCCATGCCCACCCATTTTCTTCTCACTACTGAAATTCGCAAATCGCAGGATCTTGAATACACCGATGTTTTACTAGGCGAGCATCCAAGGGCTTCTGAGGCTTTAGATTTGTTGCTTGGCTCGCAGGGTTGGCGCCGCTTTGCTGAGCAAGATCCTTCCAAATTCAGACAAATGCATAAAGAAGAAGCGGATAATTTGCTCGTGACCATTGGGCAATCCACCGCCCAATCCAAAGATCTTGCGATGGAGCCTGTTGAAAAGATTTTCACGGAGTATCAGAAAAAAATCGACGATGCTCAGGCTGAAGCTGATAAGGCGCTAGAAGCCAAGAACGCAGCAGAGCCTTCCCCTGCGGTGTTGCTTGCGATCAGCAAATTAAATGCTTGGAAGAGCTTCTTTGAAAACCTGAAGGAAAACCTTTTTAAAATGGGTGGAGCTTTAATCCTTTTGCTTGCTTCTGGCCTTTGTATCAGTGGCCTGGCTTATGGTAAAAAAGGCAGGATTGCTCTAGGGATTGGCTTTAGTGTCATGGGGCTCGCCTTGATACTTCTTCCTTTGGGAATGATTAAAGATGGCAGGCAATTTGTTATGAATAATGCTGCGCCAATGGCCATGGAAGAGCGGGCTATGCCGGGTGCTGTCATGAAAATGGATATGGGGCGGGATGCGGATGGGCTTGCCAGAGAGATTGCAGCCATGCCTTTACCTTTAGCTATGCAGGCCAATAATTTTGTGGGCGGTTTAAATGATCAAAATCAAGCGCCTGGCATTGCTGGGAATTTCGGAGCCAAGCCCAGAATGATGGCTAATCAAAATCGTAATTTGAATGAGGATCAAAAAGGCTTTAACCTCAACCGATTAGAGGAAGGGCGCGGTGTTCAGAATCAAGATCGGCGCAACATTAATCAGGAACAGCAACGGGCTCCCCAAGCTGGTATGTTCATGAAGAAGGCATTGCAGGATGACAAGCAAAATGGGTTTGCAAGGCCAGCAGGTGCGGCGGCAGCCCCAATGCGACAATTACGGGCGCAAGTGCTGATGTCGCCTATGGTGGTGCGTGAATTTGCCCATGAAAGAACGCAAGGCGAAAGGCCCCAGCTTCGCACTGATTTCTCTGAAACCCTTTGTTGGAAACCTTTCATCATCACTGAAGATGGTAAAGCAGAAGCTGTTTTCGACTTAAGTGATTCCGTTACCAGTTTTACCGCGACTGCTTTTGCCCACACCTTGGATGGCAGACTTGGATCTGCAAAGATCGTTTTGGAATCTCGCCTCCCTCTTGTGTTGCAACCCAAGATCCCTCTTGAAATCTCTGCAGGTGATGAAGTGATTATTCCGCTTGCAATCACCAGTAATTCTTCTGAAAAGAGAACTGCAAACATTAACCTCGAACGATTCGAAGGGTTCAAGCTTTTGCAGGGTCAGGAGAATTTGACTCTTGAACTCCAGCCCAATCAAACTCTGAGAAAGCTTTACAAATTCAAGCCTGAAATCGTGGATGGCGACATCGCCCTTGGGTTTAATGGCAAAGTGCAGGGGTTTGCTCAAGATGCCATTAGGCAGACCATCAAGGTTTCGTCTTCTGGGTTTCCTGTAGCGGATGCTTATTCCGATACTCTTGAAGGCACGATGGTTTCGAAAATCAAATTGCCCGAATCGATTATTCCAGGAACTTTGAAGGTAAGTGCAAGGGTTTATCCCTCGGTGCTTGCGGATCTTCAGAAGGGTTTGGAGGGAATGTTGAGAGAGCCCCATGGATGTTTTGAGCAAACCTCGACCACCAATTATCCGAATCTTCTGGTGTTGGATTATTTGCGTGAGAGCAATCAGAATAATCCTGAGATTGAAAAACGAGCGTTGACTCTTCTTGAAAATGGGTACGCAAAACTCACTGCGTTTGAGTGCATGAATGCCCAGAACAAGAAGCAGGGATACGAATGGTTTGGTGGTAATGCTCCTGCCCATGAAGCTTTGACTGCTTATGGATTGTTGCAGTTTCGCGATATGAGTAGGGTGATGAATGTGGATCAGGACATGATCAAGCGCACGCAGGATTACATCATGGAGCAACGGGATGGCAACGGTGGATTCAAGCGCAATCCGCGGGCATTGGATTCTTTCGGCAGAGCCCCTGATGATATTACCAACGCTTATATTGTTTGGTCTTTAACCGAGAGTGGTAAAAGCGATGATGTTTCCAAAGAGCTTTCTTCCCTTAAAGAAAAAGCGGAGAAGTCCAACGATCCGTATTTCCTCGCTTTGGTTGCTAACGCACTTCTAAACCGGGATGATCGTGCCACTGCATTAGATTTGCTTAAAAAGCTTGTTTCTGGGCAGAAGGAAGATGGCCACTTGGTTGCTGAAAAAACAAGTATCACCGGGTCAGGCGGAGTTAGTTTGGAAGTGGAAACCACAGCGTTGGCAATACTAGCGCTATTAAAAGCTAACGAGCCACAGTTTAATCTTCCCGTTCGTAAAGCAATTACTTGGGTTGGTAAGCAAAGAAATGGCAGTGGTGCTTTTGGTTCAACACAATCGACCATTCTAGCGTTGAAGGCACTTATTGCTTTCACCAAGGCTAACAAGAAGACTGCAGAGGCGGGTGAAGTCCGCTTGTTCTTGGGAAGTGAAGAAATGTCAAAGTTCGTTTTTGCTGCGGGTGCAACCGAGGTGATGGAGCTTAAGCTTCCCAACCCAGAAAAGAATTTTAAACCGGGTGAGAATGCTCTTCGATTGGAAGTCACTGGTAAAAATATTTTCCCCGCAACTATAAGTTGGACTTACAACACCGTTAAGCCCGTTGGTGAAGCGAAGCTGCCTCTTGGTATTGAAACCCGGCTTAGTGCTGAAAAAGCCAACGAAGGGGATACGCTGCAACTAAAGCTTAAGGTTAGAAATAATGAAAAGAAGGGACAGGGGATGGCGGTAGCAGTTGTAGGATTGCCTGCGGGGTTATCGTTGCCCGAGGATTTCAAACAATTAAAGCAGATGTGTCTGGTGCCTGAAGATGGCTCGAGATCTTCACTCAGTGCGTTTGAAGTTTTGGGCAGAGAGTTGGTTCTCTATTGGAGAGACTTGGCACCTGAACAAAATATCGAATTGAATCTCGATTTGATTTCTAGGGTGCCTGGGAATTACAGCGGGCAGGCTTCTCGTGCATACCTTTATTATAATCCGGAGCTTAAGCATTGGGTGGAACCATTGAAGGTGGCAATAACTCCGAAGGACTAAATGAAGTGCTTGCAGAAGTATTTCTAATGTAAAATGTTGCAATTCTGTGAATAATTGTTGTTTGTTTTAGGGTGCATTCTTCCTAGAAGGCGTTACTTCTAAGAATCCTGCACTCTTTCTTTTTGACTTACCCAAGTTAACTTCGTAAAAAATGAACTATAGCTGTTTAAAAGGGAAAGTACCTTTTTAGAGACTGAGTTGGACTCGGTTATTAAGAGCTAAACGCTTAAGAAACATAGGGGTTATGATATTATGAGCACGAAGTATGTTTATTATTTTGGTGGCACCAGTTCTGATGGCCGTTCAGACATGAAAAACTTGCTTGGTGGGAAGGGCGCCAACCTTGCAGAAATGTGCAATATTGGCCTGCCTGTACCTGCAGGTTTTACCATTACCACAGAAGTATGTACTTATTTTTACGATAACAATCGTACCTACCCAGAAGAATTGCGTGCTCAGATTAAAGAAGCACTTGAGAAAACCGAAGCTGAGATGGGTGCCAAGTTTGGTGATCCAGAAAACCCCCTTCTTGTTTCTTGCCGTAGCGGTGCCAGGGTTTCCATGCCCGGTATGATGGATACCGTTTTGAATATTGGTCTTAATGAACAAACCCTTAAAGGTTTGATCAAGAAAACAGGTAACGAGCGTTTTGCTTGGGATAGTTACCGTAGATTTGTGCAGATGTATGGTGATGTGGTGTTGGGTATGAAGCCACAAACCAAGGAAGATGAAGATCCATTCGAACATCTCTTGCACAAAATGAAGAAGAAAAAAGGTGTGCACCTTGATAACGAATTAGACACCGATGATTTAAAGAAATTAGTCAAGCAGTTTAAGAAAGCTGTTCTTGAAAGAACAGGCAAAGACTTCCCAGATGATCCGATGGAACAACTGCTTGAAGCTGTTGGCGCCGTATTTCAATCTTGGGGTAATGATCGTGCGGTGGTTTACCGCAGGCAGTACAACTACCCACATAACTGGGGCACTGCTGCAAACATTTGCTCGATGGTGTTTGGAAACATGGGAGAGGACTGCGCAACAGGCGTAGCTTTTACCCGCGATCCTGCCACAGGTGAAAATGTTTTCTTTGGTGATTACCTTATCAACGCACAGGGTGAAGATGTTGTTGCGGGGATTCGTACCCCCAACAAGATTGCTGAACTTAAAGTTGCAATGCCTGAAGTTTATCAGCAGCTTGACGATATCCGTAACAAGCTGGAAAAACACTATCGTGATGTTCAAGATATCGAATTCACGGTTCAAAAGGGCAAGCTTTGGATGCTTCAGACTCGCAATGGCAAGCGTACCGGCTTTGCTGGCGTTCGCTTTGCTGTTGATATGGTTCGTGAAGGTCTGATCTCTAAGGAAGAGGCTATTTCTGCTGGCCGTATTCCCCCTGATGATTTAAATCAGCTTCTCCAACCTATCTTCGACCCAGATGCCAAGCGCAAAGCTGTTGAAGAAGGTCGAATGCTTGCAGTGGGTATCAATGCTGGCCCAGGTGCTGCAACAGGTAAAATTAAATTCTATGCTGATGATGCTGAAGCCTATGTAAATAGCTTCAGTCGCGATGCCAATGGCAAGCTTCCTGAAGATGCGCAAGTTGTACTTGTTCGTCAGGAAACCAGCCCTGAAGATATTCGCGGTATGCAGGTTGCAACCGGGATTCTAACTGCCTTTGGTGGTGCTTCCAGCCATGCTGCTTTGGTTAGTCGCCAAATGGGCAAGGTTTGTATCGTAGGTTGTGGTGAGCTTAAAATTGATTACAAGAAGCGAACTGTAACTGCGGGTGGCAAAACTTTGAAGGAAGGCGACTGGATTGCGATCGATGGTTTTTCGGGCGAAGTGATGGAAGGCAAAGTTGCAACCAAGCCTAGCGAAGTCGTTCAGGTTTTGATTTCCAAGACCATGAAGCCAGAAGAATCCAAGGTTTACCAACAGTTTGCTGAACTCATGAGTTGGGCTGATGATGTGCGAAAGTTGAAAGTTCGCACCAATGCAGATCAACCAGATCAGGCTGCTGCAGCGATTGCTTTTGGTGCGGAAGGCATCGGGCTATGCCGAACCGAGCATATGTTTTTCGATCATATCTTGCCAATGCGCGAGATGATCCTTTCCAGCAATACGGAACAACGAAAAGCAGCTTTGGAAAAGCTTTTGGAATTCCAAAGAAGCGATTTCGCAGGCATCTTCAGAGCCATGAAGGGCAAGCCTGTTACCATCCGAACTTTGGATCCACCACTTCATGAATTCCTTCCTACGCTTGATCAAAAAGATAAGCAGAAGGAAGTTGCCAAGATGATTGGTGTTAGCCCCAAATCCATTGAGAAGCGCATCAAGGAACTGCATGAGTTAAACCCCATGCTTGGTTTCCGTGGTTGCAGGTTGGGCAATGTGTTCCCCGAAATCACTGAAATGCAAGCTCGTGCGATTATCGAAGCTGCTTGTGATGTTGCCAAGGAAGGAATTGCCGTTGATCCTGAAATCATGATTCCTCTTGTTGGTTTCCTCCCTGAACTTAAAGCTCAGGTTAAATTGGTTCATGCCATTGCTGAAAAGGTATTTGCTGAAAAAGGCATCAGAGTTAAATACCTTGTTGGTACGATGATCGAGTTGCCCCGCGCTTGCGTGGCTGCTGCTGAAATCGCAACCGAAGCTGAGTTCTTCAGCTTTGGCACCAACGATCTTACCCAGACCACTTTGGGTATTAGCCGTGATGATTACGGTAGCTTCATCCGCCATTACATCGAAAATGATCTTGTGAAGAAAGATCCTTTCCAAGTGATTGACTTCGATGGTGTTGGAGCGCTGATGAAACTTGGTGTTGAAAAAGGCCGATCCGTGAAACCTGATCTGAAGATTGGTATTTGTGGCGAGCATGGTGGCGAACCTGATTCGGTGAAATTCTGTCATCGTCTTGGTTTGAACTATGTGAGTTGCAGCCCATTCAGGGTGCCAATCGCTCGGTTGGCAGCGGCTCAGGCTGTGCTTGAAGAAAAGAATAAGAAGTAAAACTCTGGTTTTACGCGTAAAGTATTTAGAAAAGAGCTTCTTTTGTAAAGAAAGAAGCTCTTTTGCATTTACAAGCCATGAAAGCCGATGTAGATTGTATGAAGAATTATTCATTTCTTAATTTTTGGAGTTATTACCATGGTTTTCAAATCTAGTAAGAATGAGAGGCCCGGGGGTTTACTCTTATTGAACTCTTGGTGGT
>QWPF01000149.1 GCA_003671255.1 Planctomycetota bacterium
CCATTCAAACTTTACCAACGGATCGTTCTCGCCAGCAAAATGAATGCAAGGCTTTGGCATCGCATTAAAATTCACAGCAAAACTTGCACAGGGGGCAAGCGCAGCAAAAACATCGCCCCGAGTTTGCCAAAGGGTGTAAGTGAACCCACCCCCGTTTGAATGGCCCGTACAGTAGATTTTATTATCATCGATTTTGAATTCTTTGCGCAGATGGCTTAACAGCGCATCAAAGAATTTAAGATCGCGATCACCCTGCTCGCCTAACTTATGCTGCCAGCCTGATTTTTTACCCTCCGGATCGGTCAATTTCCCGGGCGTGTTCAACCCCTGCATGTAAACCACGATTGCACTAGGCCAATGCTTCTGGATTGCAAAAGATTTCGCTGCACCTTTTGCGGTACCGCCATGCCCATGAAAAACAAACACCACCGGGGCGCTGGTATTTGAATTAGGTGGGAAGAAAACCAAGGCATCGCGCTCGACTTTATCCACTTGCAACTGGATGTTTTTAGGCTCACCTATTTCCTGCGCAAAAAGTGGGGCGTAAAGAAGCATCAAAGATAAAAGTGCGGGAAAGTATTTGTGCACGGATAGGCCTCGTAATGCAGGTTTTAAAAGAACGGCTCCATTTCCTAATGGTAATGAAGAAGAACCACCTGTGCAATCATAAGCATCAGCGCACACAATCCTAGCCCCATCAGCACTTATTAAAAGAGAACCCAAAAAAAGGGGGAACCATCCCTTAAACAGCCTTAGATACCCTTAAAATGTATATTAAAGTATAATTTTAAGCGATAAGTCAATCAACTATTGTATACTTTTAAGCAATAAAAGCCCTAATTAGTATTAACAACGCCTCCATTCGCTTGCATTATAAGTGTACTTATTTACACTATAGGTATAGGAGGTGTTTGCTGCCTTCTAAAGAACTTAGTTGTAGAAGTTGGAGGAAATAGAAATGGAACCATGGCGCTACATATTCCGAAGAGGGTTTGCCCCGCTCCTTTCAAGCAGTGCTTTGAATGCGTTGCAGGAAGGATTGAAGCAAGACGATCCAGCGTTAGTTCAAGGGTGCGTGGTATTCCCAAAACCAATGCCTGGGTTCTGGGAGTTACCCGCAGTTGCAGTTGGGTTACTTGCATATGTGGGCCGGGAAGGCGAAGGCTTGTTCTCGGTCTTTGAAGTTTCAGAATTTCACGAAAGGTTGAAAGAAGCTGCTGCGCAAAAGTTGGGGCAGATGGAAGCTGCTACCTTGTTCCTCGATTGGTTCGATAAAACCCCCCGAGACATCATGCGTAAACACCTACTTCAAGAAACTCACCTCGAGTTACGCAAAAGAAAAACAGCATCCCGAATCCGTGAAAAACAATCGCTCTCAGAGCGAATAACTTCTAGTACCAACCAATAACCAACCCATTCTTTTCAAGGAGACCTTCATTATGTTGTGCCGTAGTTGCAATAAAGTTCGTTCCAACCGTCCCCGAGGCCTTTGCTATTCGTGCTACTACAAACCAGAGGTAAGGGCGCTGTTCCCCTCTACGAGTAAGTTCGCCCGCAAGGGTTCGGGCATCGATGTGTATCTGCCTCCACTTTCGAATGAACCAACGGTAGCTTCACCCGGTAGTGAAGATAAAATCCTTGTGCTGATGGAAAGGGCAAGAAATGGCCAGTGCCTTTGGCACCCCATGGATGCAGTAAAAGAACTTCCCGCTTTGGAAGCCCCTTTGGTTTATCAACTTGCTGGTGTTGCGTAACTTGGTTTTCAGGAAACAGGGGCGTAGGTGGAAATAATGCTCATTGCGCTACGAAGCCCATCGAGAGCAGCACTGACAATTCCGCCTGCGTAGCCTGCGCCTTCGCCCACGGGATAAAGCCCGATTGCAGAAGGGCTTTGCCTGGAAAGTGCATCGCGAACCACTCTTACCGGGGCACTACCCCGCGATTCCGGGCCAACAATACTTGCTTCCTTTAAAAATCTGCCCTGCCATTTCTTGTCCATAATGGGCAAGCCATGATGCAAGGCCTCAATCACCTGCGTGGGCAAAATCGATTCCAAATTAGTTGAAATCGTACCCCTCGGATAACTCGAGGGCGGAGCTGCAGGGGAAACTCTTCCACCCAAGAAATCTTTCGCACCTTGAATAGGGCAAAGATACTCTTTCTTCCCCACCTCGTACGCCATCTTTTCGTACTTTTCTTGAAAGTGAATTCCAGCAAGAGGATGGCTGCTACCAAAATCGCTGGGGTTGATGGTGATCACCAGCCCGCTGTTGGCGTAGGGAGAATCATGCTTGGAAAGGCTCATGCCATTGGTACAAAACGCCCCCGGTTCGGAAACGCTAGGCATGATGTATCCACCCGCACACATACAAAAAGTGAACAGGTCGTATTTCCCATTGGCGACCAAACTATAATCTGCAGCACCAATCACATTTTCCAAATCGGAATTTCCATACTTCACCCGGTTGACTGTTTCTTGAGGCTGCTCAATGCGGACTCCCATTTGAAATGGTTTTTGTTCCATTAAAACACCGCGGGCATGCAGGGAATTATAAGTATCTCGGGCACTATGGCCGATTGCAAGAATTACGACATTGGCAGGAATATAACCGCTCGAGGTATACACTCCCTTGATGATGTTATCTTGAATATCCAGATCTTCCGCTTTGCATGAGAATTTAACTTCACCACCGAGTGCCTCGATTTTTCTTCGAATGGATTTAACCACTGCAGGCAATCGGTTGCTACCGAGGTGTGGCCTGAAATCATAAAGCACCGAGGGTTTTCCTTTATTTTCCGCAAACATCTGCAAGATACGAGTAACATCAGGTCCTGAACCCCGGTAGGTTAATTTCCCATCGCTAAAAGTACCAGCGCCACCCTCTCCAAAGAGATAATTACTCTCAGGATTAAACTGCCCGCCATCATCAAAATCCTTCACATCACGAATGCGATCGCGCACCGGCCTGCCCCGCTCCAAAAGAATGGGCCGGTATCCAAGCTCAGCCAAAAAGTAAGCAGCAGCTAGCCCGCCGGGGCCCGATCCAATAACCACTGGCCTGCCAAGCATGGGAACCGAGCCACAAGGTGGCATAATAAACGGTGCTTCAGAATAAGTTTCAATACTGATGGATTGAAACCTTGGTTTATGTTGCAGGACTTTTTGTTCATCGAGGAGTTGCACTTCTGCACTGTAGACAAACTGAATTTGCCTATCCCGTGCATCAAGACTTTTACGCAGAATGCGCCAGCGTTGAATATCAGTGGGCTCAATACCCAAAGAGCGAGCGAGACGATCTGGAAGGGTTGTTTCCGGATCTTCAACTGCGAGCCTGATATTTGAAACGCGTAATGCCATAATAATGGCTTTATGATAATGGGGTAAAAAAGAAAAGAGGGGCACCCCATGAAAGGCACCCCCCCGAGGGAAAAACCATGATAAAACCTGAGGAACCGGCAAAAGAAGCCGAGTTGTTCAGGGTTTACTTACCTTTACGAGCCCCTGCGAGTTCGCCAAGGGATACTTTTTCCAAGCTTTTTCGAAGAGCTTCAGAAGCAGCTTTGCAAATGCTTTCAAGCTTGTTGTTCAAGGGGCCACCAACATCTTCAGCAAATGGTGCAACGCCACGAATCGGGCCATCGACAGCTTCGATGATGTGCAACAAGGAAACTTTGAAGGGGTCCTTCATAAGTTTGTAGCCACCGTTGGGGCCTTTGATGGAATTCAGCACCCTGGTGGAAACCAAAGGCTTAAGCACTTTAAGTAAAAAGCGTTCGGGAATACCACGATCGCGGGCAATAAGATGGGAAGCAACAGGCTTCTCAGATTTCTGAGTAGCCATGAATGCAAGGGCGTGGAGAGCATAACTAGATGCGCGCGTCAACTTCATTAAACAATAAGGCCTCTTAAGGGCCCACCTCCAAAAATAAAAATGCGTCTGCTTGACAATCAAACAGATCTAAACTTAACCTTTTTAGCTCACTGTTATGGGCGCAATTCAGTGAAAGGTCTAATGCTGAGCGAGACTAAAATTAACACCTTCTAATGTTACTTATAGTCAACCAGAGAGAGCGATATCCATCAGCACAGTAATATTTTTATAAATAAACGAAGAGGATAGCAATAGACAAACTAAAAATAAGTGATAATTTTACAAATTCTACATATAAGGTGATTAAGATAATCCTTATATTAATAGATGCAGCAAGGCTTTAAGAAATATTTAGACTTAACTAGCAGCGGGACTTTGTTTTATATCAGTTGCGCCAAATTCAACACCAATGACTGCCGTAGCGGGGATTTCTTTCGCTCCCACGGGAACCAAGCCCCTGCGGACTTGCAAACGCCAAAGCATCGGCCCCTGATGGGTAAAAATCGCTTGTGCGCTAGCATCATCGCCATCGGTACAAAGAAAAGCGGTCATTTCATCGCCAGGCTCAAGGGTTTTATCTAGGTTTTCATCTTCAACAGTTTCGCGCGGGGACTGCGATTTCTTGGAACCCGCCAAGGCTAAAGGCAACCAGTTCGCAGGGCCGCCAAAGAACGACTTTTCGGGCTTCTCTGTTCCAAATTGCACCAGTGTGAAAGGGGGCGGGTAACTGTTTCTGCTTTTTTCTTTCCATTTACGATTGAAGTAATAATCCAAAGGGCAGAACGACTGATCTGCCGAAACATTCTTCAGCTTCAGTCTGAGAATTAAAGAGTCTTCTTTGCAAGGTTCTGCTTTAGAGAAACCAGAGACCAAAACCGCAACGGTTGCTTTTTCCACCGCAAGGGGCGTCACTTCCAATTCACCCACCCTGATAGCCACCCCGATTTTAGTGCGCAAATGGGCGGGCACGATTTCCTGGGTTCGTTCTTTATCATGATTGAATCGTATCTTGGTGCGCTTTGCACCTGGGTTATCACCATCCACATCGGGAATGTATTCAAGCGGATGCATCGGCCCCGCAGTCTTCATGCGAACAAGAACAAGAATGAGGATTGCAGTTGCCATCACGCTGTAAGAAAGTAGTGAGAAAAAGATAATCGGCATAGCCATTGATTTAGAACCTACAGGCCTTTTGCGTGCAACTTCACCTGTGATGGAAGGGGCATTATCCCAAGGAGCTGGTGCAGCACCCCCGTTTTGACTTGCGCCGGTGTTTTCAGAAGCGAAAAAATCCGTGGTGACCGCATTTGAATCCTTACCTTCTACCGGGGCTGAAACTGCTGCATATTCTTCAGTGGAAGTTTCCTGCGATTTGCCACCGATGGGAAACGATAAAATTTCTTGGGTCGGCTCTTGAGTTACAGGAGGAACCACGGGAGTCTCATAAGTAAAAATCATCCCAATGGTTTCAGATTCTACGACCACATCCGGGGCAGTTGGGGCTGCTTCAGCATTTCCTGTAGTATTAATCATGGGCAGCAACTGAATGGTTTGGCAATGAGGGCAGCGCATTTGCTTGCCCAGAAAGTCTTCGGTAATGCCCATGAGTTTAGTACAAGAAACACATTTAAAATGATAAATGCTCATGATTATCCTTTTACTTCTTCGTATAAATGTAAGCTGATTTTTTGCTGGGGCGACTCAAGCTTTTCTTGAATGCCTTTACACAACTCCAACCAATCCACCGATCCCACCGCCTCGAGGCCCGCTTTATCGCCTTTCTTTTCAAAAGGCAACACCGCTAAAAGAGAAACTGCGGATCGCAGCGAGAATTCAACAGGATTATGAATCGCTGCCTGATCCAAAGCTTCTTCCGTTTCCGACATAACCACGCCCGCCACCGCCAACCCATATTGCCTCGCAACTTCCAAGGTCAGCAACAGATGATTGAGCGTTCCCAAACTTCTGCGAGCAACAATGATGATTGGATATTGCAACCTTTGTGCGAGATCCGCAATGGATTCAGTATCTGTCAAAGGGCAAAGCAAACCGCCTGCTCCCTCAACAATTGCAAACGCATCGTCACATCGTTTTTCCACTGCAACTGCAAGGGCTTCAATAGATAAATTTGAGCCTTCAAGCTTGGCGGCCAAAGCAGGGCTTGCGGGAACTTCAAAACACCAGGGAGTGATCGCTTTTAAATCTTTATCACCCGAAGCACGGCTTAATGCCAAAGTATCCGAACTAACAAGAACGCCTTTCGAATTGCGTTTGCCTCCCGTTGCAATCGGTTTACAAACCTTTACATCAACCCCTTTAGAGATCAATGATTGTGCCAAAAGAGAAGCAAAGCGAGTTTTGCCTACGCCTGTATCGGTACCTGTAATAAAAAAGCCAGCCATCAGCAATCAGCCCCCTTGGCCGGATAATTGTAACGAGAATTCCATCATGCAATTATAAAGCACTTCGCCTATGCGATCCACTAATTCTTCAGGTATTGCAAGAGGTGGCATAAGAACCACCACATCCCCAAGCGGCCTGATCATAAGGCCATGTTTGCCTGCCAGCATACAAATAACATGGGCGGCATTGATATTTGCAGGAAAAGGCATGCGAGTTTCGCGATTGCCAACCAGCTCTATCCCAATCATCAGGCCCGATCTGCGAATATCTCCCACAAAAGAAAACTCCCACAGGCGATCCAAATGCCTCTGCATTCTCTGACCTTTAGCTTCAACTTGCGCCAAAACGCCATTATCTTTCATTAATAGATCCAAGCTTGCAATCGCAACCGCTGCACCCAAGGGGTTGGCAGTGTAAGTATGCCCATGCTGAAAGGTTTTATCTTCTTTGCCCGGTTCATTCAAAAAAGCGTTGAAAACTTCTTCGGTTGCGAGAGTCGCTGCCAGGGGTAGGTATCCGCCTGTAATTCCCTTCGCCAAGCAAAGAAAATCGGGCACTACTTCTTCTTGCTCGCAGGCAAAAAGCGTTCCTGTTCTGCCAAACCCCACCGCCACCTCATCAGCTATCAGCAACACATTATGCTTTTTGGTAACTTCACGAACCCGCTTTAAAAAGCCCTTGGGCGCAGTGACCATGCCTGCAGCCCCCTGCACCAAAGGCTCGATCACCACAGCAACCAACTCCTCCGCATGCTGCTCCACTAATTTCTCCAACTCCAAGGCACAAGCCATGCCACAACTCTCTGGTTTTAATTGCAGCGGACAGCGATAGCAATAAGGGGCTGGCG
>QWPF01000015.1:0-3447 GCA_003671255.1 Planctomycetota bacterium
ACCCGCTTGTTTCCCTTGCAAACTGCTATATAAGAACGAATTAGAAGCGATTTAAGCAAACGGAAACATTTTGAGGTATGATAGATTGTTGGGTGAAAATGAAGTGAATTGGTTTTTCAGGAGATTTGAAATGAAGATCACTCGGATTACGGTCGATTCGAATCAAATGAATGGCGTACCTTGTGTGCGGGGACTTAGAATTCCAGTTGCCACGGTTGTGGAAATGGTAGCTCAAGGTATGAGCGATACGGCAATTTTAACCGCATATCCCGATTTAGAACTAGGGGATATTCGCGAAGCGCTTAGCTTTGCTGCTGCCGCCTTGCGCGAACGGGAACTACCTATTGTTGGCGTGGCATGAGATTCCTTATCGATAACGCCCTATCGCCTGCGGTGGCTCAGGGATTAATAATGGCTGGTCATGATGCGGTGCATGTGCGTGAATATGGAATGTCGAGCAGAAGCGATGCAGCCATTTTAGAGCGTGCTGCTTTGGAAAATCGGATAGTAGTTTCTGCCGATACAGACTTTGGAACTTTGCTGGCTTTGCGGAAGGAAACGAAACCTTCTGTGCTTTTGTTTCGAGGTGCAACACCTAGACTACCTCAACAACAAGTAAATTTATTGCTGGTGAATTTTCAAAGTATTGAACAGGATCTTTTACAAGGTGCGGTTGTTGCGATTGAGCCAGGTCGGATTCGAGTGCGCCCTCTACCAATACTCCCACTTGAATAAGCTAAATCCATAATCATCAAAAACGATCAAGGAAATGTGTCGCTTTCAAATATGCTAAGATTGATTCCGATTCCTGCAACAGCCCAAAAATAATTGCTCCTACTATTTTGCAACAACCCGCTTGTTTCCCTTGCAAACTGCCATAAAACACCCAAGTATATGGTTTAACAATCAATCCCTTGGAGAAACGAATCATGGCTGCTAAAAAACCCTCTTCCAAAAGAATCGTATTGCGAACTGGCGAAGCCCTAGTTGAAGGCGATCTCGATTACCTCTGCGCAGAACCAGAAATCGTCATTGGCGAAATGGATGGCCCTGTGGGTATCGCTTTCGCAAATCTCCTAGGCAACCAGATCAAGGGCCACACCAAGGTTTTTGCGATCCTTAACAGCGATGTTCAGGTGAAACCAGCAACCATCATGGTTAGCAAAGTCACCGTAAATGATGCCCGCTACACCAATATTTTAATGGGCACCGTTCAAGCTGCCATCGCTCATGGCGTACTCGATGCAGTGCGTGAAGGGATCATCCCCAAGAAAAAAGCTGAGGAGCTAGGCATCATTTACTCGGTATGGCTTGATCCTAATATTCTTAAAGTACCTGCGAACAAAATCGACCATAAGGCTTTGTTTGCGGTTCATCGTGAAGCCACCACCAAGGTTATTCGTAAAGCTATCCTTGGCGAACCAAGTATCGATTGGCTATTAAAGAACCAAGACAAAGTCGAACACTACTTCCATCAATTGGGTGTGGAAGGAAAACTTTAGTTTTCTTGAGTAGAACTAAAAAGGCCCGTGCATTGAATTGCATGGGCCTTTTTCATTTCAACATAGCTCAACCAAATATTACTTGGAACCTATGCAATAAAGAGCATCACGCGTTCGGAGTAAAAGATTACCATTAACAATTGCAGGCGAAGCAAGAATTGGTGAACCAAGATCGTTTGTCGCTACCAATTCAAATTTATCAGACACTTTAAGCACATAAGTCTTGCCCGATTCACCACTCACATAAATAAACCCACCCGCCTCGATGGGAGAAGCAGTGAATTGATCTGGAAGCCTTTCAGTCCAAAGCAGTTTACCCGTGGTTGCATCAAGGCACGTTGAAATACCCATATCATTAAATGTGAATAATTTGTCTTTGACGAGGATGGGGGAAGGCACATGAGGGCCATTGCGCACAGATTTCCAAACGGTACTGGAAGCAGTGATATCACCTTTTTCACCTAGGCGGAATGCAATGGTGGGGCCGTTTCTACCCGAAGCGCTGTACGCAAGTTCCGTCCCGACTACGATGGTTGGTACCACTTCAGATGTAGGGCCCTGAAGTTTCCAAAGTTCGTTGCCAGTTGCAGGATCGTATCCACGAACGGTGCCACTGCCTGCAAAGATAACTTCATCATGATCGCCAACCTTGATAACAACAGGGGTACACCAGGTCATCCCCTTATCACGCTTTTGCTTCCATACTTCTTTGCCTGTTTTTTTATCAAGAGCAATACAGATTGAATCAGACTGGTTTTGATCATGAAAGAAAAGTACCAAGTCACCATGAATTACAGGGCTGGAGCCGGTTCCATGAGTGGTCTTGATGTTCAGGTTGTTGTATTGCCATTGAATTTTTCCTGCGAAGTCGAGGCAAACCAAACCAGAGCTTCCCAAAAACACAATGATTCTTTCGCCATCGGTGACTGGAGTTGATGAAGCATAACCATTTTTACCTAGTACGCTAGTTTCAGGGGTACTTTCTGGAATAGGAGTGCTCCAGATTTTAGCACCATCCTTCGAAGAGAAACAATGCACTGTCCTGCTCGCACCCTTAGAGGTTGCAGATGTGATGAAAATTTTATCTTCCCAAACGATCGGGGAAGAGTTACCCAGATCCGGCGTGGTTATTTTCCAGAGGATGTTTTCACTTTTGTCGTTCCACTTAGTGGGAAGTGAGTTTAACCCGGTTAGGCCCTGACCCGAAGGGCCACGAAATCTGGGCCAGTGTTTTTCTGCTCCTTTTGCTACCAAGGAAGTTGAAAGCGTTGCGCCTTTCTTGATTGCAGAACTCTTTATGGTTGTCCCCGCAATTTCAGCCTTAGCGCCCTTATCGAATGGGGGCACCGCCTTATGGCGTTTATAACCTTCACGCATGAGATCAAGAAAATCATTCTGGATGGAAAGGCGCCTATCGTAAGCAGCCTTAAGATCAGGATTGGCAAGCACTTTTTCCCTACCGCCGTTCTTTTCAAGGAAAGATTCAGGGTTGTCCGCAGTGAAGCCTCGCTGCCATTCTGCAGCAAGATCTGTGGAAAGCATTTTCTTGGTTACCATCTCTCTGTAGCGTTCATTTTTCACATCTTCGCTTAAAACTTTAAGCTGTGGATCGAGAGGGAATTTTTTGTCGATTTCCTCAGCAAAGATACTAAAGACAAAAAGTAGAAGTGAAAGAAAAACAATCGGTCGCATGGGGATGATCTCATTAAAGGCGGATAAAATTACGGCTAGAATTTCTATCGTACTATCTTTGAAGAGGGCAAGACAAGGAAAAACAAAGAGATCAGCCGCCGACTTTTTTGGTTTTGAAACCAAGCTTCTCTAGCTCGATGATGATGCGCTCTCTTTGATCGCCTTGGATTTCGATTTTACCCTCTTTCACTGTTCCGCCTGTGCCACACTTTGATTTTAGCGTGGTTGCAAGTTCATGAATTTGCTCTTCATT
>QWPF01000015.1:3457-41087 GCA_003671255.1 Planctomycetota bacterium
GCCTTTGCGCCCTTTGGTTTCTCTACCTACGCTGATGACTTGTTTTTTATTAATCGGTTGCACGGCTGGAGATGAGATAACCTTTTGGGGCAGGGGTGTTAAATCAGGCGGCCCCAAGCGAGGCGATCCTGTAATCAACCTTGCGATCCAACCGTTGACTTCACCACTTACTAACTCCTTGGTCGCCTGTTTTTCTGTCATATCCCATAGCTCAAATGCGCAAGCACCTGATTCTAGAATTCCTTTTATAGTCTCTGATTCTTCGGGCAAACAAACCACGATCAATCTATCTGCAGTGATCTCAGGCTTTACAAAAGGTAGCGAATAAGAGTTGATCTCTGCAACATAGGGCAGGCCCATCATCTTAAGGGAGTTTTCAATGCTCACCCTCAAGATTTCGCTAATATTGATTTTGTTGTTAACCAGAAAGAGCACAGATTTGGTAGATGACTTTGCGATGGGAAGCCTCCAGAATTCAGATCAATAATTTTGAAAGGAGTCTGGAATGAAAAGAGTTAAACAGGCGTTCGAACCAATCTGCGGGCAGTGATTTCTTCAGCAAGTTTAGCTAGAAGATCTGCGAGAGGCATGGCGCCCAAATCGCCATCAGTACGGTGCCTAACTGCAACGGTGGATGCGGAAACTTCTTTATCACCTACCACGAGCATGTAGGGAATTTTTTCAAGGCTTGCTTCGCGGATCTTTGCGCCAACTTTATCAGAGCGATAATCGCCTGTTGCACGAAGGCCTGCACTTCGAAGTTGGGCTTCAACCTGTTTGCCATAGTCGTTGAATTTATCACTAACGGGCAGAACACGAACTTGTTCTGGTGAAAGCCAGAGTGGGAATGCGCCACAAAAATGCTCGATGAGAATGCCCATGAATCGTTCCATAGATCCAAAGGGTGCCCGATGAATCATGATAGGGCGATGCATTTTATTATCTGCGCCCACATACTCGAGATCAAAGCGCTTGGGCAGATTGTAATCGAGTTGCACGGTACCTAGTTGCCATTCCCTGCCGATGCAATCCTTCACCACAAAGTCAATCTTGGGGCCATAGAATGCAGCTTCGCCTTCTTCTGCAGAGAAAGGCATGTTGAGGGATTTAACAATATTGATGATAGCTGCTTGGGCGTTGTTCCAATCTTCATCAGCGCCAACATACTTATCGCTTTTTGGATCGCGTAAGCCGATGCGGATGCGGAAATCAGTTAAGCCAAGGTCTTTTAATACGAAGAGAACGAGCTCGATATTGGCCCGCATTTCTTCTTCGACCTGATCTGCAGTAACGAAAAGATGCGCATCATCCTGGGTGAACCCACGAACACGGGTCAAACCAGAAAGCTCGCCAGTCTGCTCGTAGCGGTAAACGGTGCCAAACTCCGCCAAGCGAACTGGAAGGTCGCGATAACTGCGGGGTTCTGCTTTATAAATTTGAATATGGTGCGGGCAATTCATTGGCTTAAGCAGATAGCCTTCCTGATTCACCAACCAGCCCAGAAGGGCGGTGGCACGTTCAGGCGTGGTAGTTGCAGCAAGGTAAGGTGCAATTTCTACCTTCATGGTATCTAATAGCTTCAACACCAACTGATGAACACAATCACATTTCTTGGCATTGGTATCAGCATCGGCATAGCCTGGGATGGTAAGTTGCGCCCGATCGAGGAACAAAACCATGTCGCGTTCTTTGGCTTCATCAAGTTCGCCTGCTGCAAGTCTGTATTGGCATAAGTCGAGTGCAGAAGCCGCGGGATGATAATACAGTGGCGGGAACTGGGCATCGCGATAATACGGGAAATGGCCAGAGATGCGGTAAAGATCAAGCTTGCCCACATGGGGAGTATAAACAGGGGAGTAACCGCGCTTTACCAGTTCATCTTTGATAAAGGATTCGAGCAAGCCGCGAATGATCGCACCTTTGGGCATCCACAAAATAAGGCCAGCGCCCACAAGATTGCTAATGGTGAAAAGGCGAAGTTGTTTGCCTAGTAAACGGTGATCGCGCTTCTTGGATTCTTCAACTAATTTGAGGTAGGCATCGAGATCTTTTTGGGAAAAGAACGCAGTTGCATAAAGGCGCTGCAATTGCTTGCGGGAAACATCATTCTTCCAGTATGCCCCTGCGATACTGAGGAGCTTGAATGCCCCGACTTTGCCTGCATGAGGAAGATGCGGGCCTCTGCAAAGATCGACAAATTCACCCTGGCGATAAAAACTAAGGATGGGGTATTTCTTTAACTCACCATCAATGTGTTCGACTTTGTAATCTTGCTTAAGATCGTTGACGAGTTCGCGACCTTCGCTGGTGCTGCGCTCAAAGCGCTCGAAGGGCTCAGCCTTTTCGACAATCTTGCGCATCTCTTCTTCGATGCGGGGAAAATCTTCCTCGCGAATCGGAGTCGCAGATTCGATGTCGTAGTAGAAACCGGTTTCAGTTGCAGGGCCAAACGCAAGTTGAGTGTTTGGAAACAAGCGCATAACAGCCCGAGCCATGATGTGGGCACAAGAATGCCTAAGCACTTCTAATGCATCGGGATCTTTTTCAGTGAGAATTTGAAAAGTAGATTCTTCCTTGGAGGGAAGTTCGCGTTCCAAATCAACAATGATGCCATCGACCTTGGCAGCAATGGCTGCTTGGGCCAGTCTTTTACCAATGGATTCAGCAACATCCCTAGATCGGGTTCCCAAGGGGACTTGCCTAGTAGAACCATCTGGCAGTTTCAGGGTAATCATGGGTGTTGCTTAATAGATTAAAGCGAGATTACTCGCCAATGTAGGGCATTAAAGCCATAAAGCGGGCGCGTTTGACAGCATCTTGAACAGCGCGCTGGAAAGCAGCACAGTTGCCTGTACGCTTACGGCTGAGCATTTTGCCTTGCCCGGTAGACATTTTCTTGAGGGTGCTAACATCCTTGTAATCAACAAAAGCGGGACGAGGGCAACCTTCCTTGGTGCAAAAACGACAACGATTCTTCTTACCTTTACCCAATTTCTTGCGAACCATGGTTACTCTCAACTTTTCGTGAATAAAAAATCAAATACGCCTAAGGAAGTCAAATTACAATTTTAGAGCCTAAAGTCAACTATCCCATAAGAATTGATTTGCAAGATAGAACTGCTTTCTTGTATAAAATAGGGGTATTCAAATCTTTAATACTTCGCTGATTCTTCACTAAATGGATGTAAGTCATGAAGAGAAAAGGGTTTACGCTAATTGAACTATTGGTTGTCATCGCCATTATTGCCATTTTAATTGGTTTGCTTCTGCCTGCCGTGCAAAAAGTCAGGGAAGCAGCTGCACGGATGAAGTGCCAGAATAACCTCAAACAACTGGGGCTAGGGGTGCATTCTTATCACGATACTTATTCGCGCTTCGTTCCAGCAGGAAACATAAAAATCGGCATTAGTTGGCATGTGGGAATACTTCCTTACATAGAACAAACCGCTCTATTTAATAAAGTAAGCCAGGCTGCGGGTAACTATATAAATGTGGTTGGGAAGTACGATATTCCTGTAAACAACAGGGTTGCAACCTTCCTTTGCCCCAGCCAAACCGGAGCCGAAAAAATGATCCTCGCGCCAGCACCACCCCACAATGTAAATCTTCCAGAAGTCATCAACAACCAACCTCCTTACACCACTCATTATTATGGTGTAGCCGGGCCAGCTGGAGTGAACCCAATTACTGCCGCCAACTATATTAATGAGGCCAATGATGCCACCCATGGCCGAATGGGAAAACAAGGCATGTTCCAAAGAACCGATGCCGTAAAGCTTGAAAATATAACCGATGGCACATCGAACACTTTGATGGTGGGTGAAATGTCATGGTCGCCTGGGGCTATAACTCCATCTAATATTGCAGGCACGCGCTATCGTGGCTGGGCTCGTGGATGTGAAGACCCCGCTGTTACTGGCTCCGCTGTTTGTGCCGGTATCAAAACCATTAGTAACGCAATCAATGCCTATTCCAACACCCTTTTTAATGAAATGCCTTTTGGCAGCCAGCATACAGGCGGTACCAACTTTGCCATGGGCGATGCTTCGGTAAGATTCTTAAACGCTAGTATTAACATTAACGCCTACCGTGCTGCAGCTAGTTACAATGGTGGCGAAGTCTTACCTTTGGATTAATTCTTATGTTAAAACCTGCTTGCAAACCACTTTTCGTAATGACAACCCTTTGGCTGGCCATCTTGGGATGTAGTGCCGAGGTTCCGACTTTTCCGGTGGAAGGCATGGTAACTTTCAAAGGCAAAGCCATCCCCAAGGGAGAAATCTACTTCGACCCTGATATTTCAATTAAAGGGCCCCAAGGAAGAGCATTGATAAGTGAGGGGAAATTTTCCACCAAAGATATCAACTCAGGGATTGTTCCAGGGAAATACATCATTCGTATCCACGGATTCGATGGTAAGCCAAGAGAAGAAGCACCCATGGGAAAAGCACTTTTTTTCGCCTACGAATTACCCATGGAGTTGGTTGCGGGCAAACCCCTTACCATCGAAGTACCTTCGAAATAACTGCTTTAATCGATCAGATCATCGCAGGCATACTAATATTTTTTAAAGCTATGTTAATTAGGTATGTCTAAAAATTGCCCGGCTGAGTTTTAGACGATATCATTCTTAAAGTGTTAATCATCTTTTCTGTATCAGAAAGGCTTTTAGGATCATGCACTTTATTCGTGCCAGCGCACTTGTGTTCATGCTGGTACTTACTCCTTCACTTTTAGCCTTCAAATTCACCAACCCCTTTTTATTCAACAGAGTGAATCGCAATCTGCATGGCACCATGGTGGATTACACCAATAATTCCAAAATGGATAATCGAATATGGTCGGAATCGCTCTGTGAAAAACGCGATCTGTATCTTTATCTCCCCCCCAACTATGATTCCAGCAAAGCTTACCCACTTTTAATCTGGATGCATGGGTTCAGTCAGGATGAAAATGTTTTCCTCGACTATGTGGTGAAACCTTTTGATTGCGCCATAGCTTCGGGCAAACTTCCCCCGATGATCATTGCATCCCCCGATGGCAGCTTGAATAAAAAGCTGCGATTAATTCCGCCGGGCAGCTTCTTCATTAATAGTAAAGCGGGAAATTACGAAGACTATCTCATGAAAGATGTGGTGGGCTTTCTCACCAAAAATTATCTTATTCGCCCTGAAAGAGAAGCTCATGGCTTGGCGGGCACCTCCATGGGTGGGGCAGCTTCCTACCACCTTGGTATCAAACACAACCAGTTCTTTAAAAACATTGCAGGTATATCTCCACCGCTGAATCTCCGCTATATGGATCACAAAGGCTCTTACATGGGCAAATTTAACGCTGCTTTCACCGAGTTACGAAACGACTTCTCTAAAAGTAATATGACTGTAGGAAAGTTCTGCGGCTTCTTTCTCGTAAAAGCTAAAGATATTCAAGCCGACTTGTTCAATTTCAAAGATCCAAACATCGCTGCAGAAATCGCTGCAGTTAACCCAACCGAAATGCTCGACTTTTATAACATCAAAAATGGCATGCTTAACATGTATCTGGCCTATGGTGGAAAAGATGAGTTCAACCTTGATGCCCAAGCAGAAAGCTTCCTGCATCATGCCCAATCTAAAGCCATTCATGTGGATGTTGATTACGATCCAAACGGCAGACACAACACCGCAACCGCAAAGAGATTCATTCCCAACATGATTGATTGGTTTGCAATCCAATTCAAAGGAATGGAACCCAAGTAAATAAAAAAGACCTGCGGAGAATATCTCCACAGGTCTTCTTTTTAGACAGCTTGCAAATTAAATCCCATACTCGCGTTTGGGGCGAATGAACTTCCCTGGCTGGGGAATTGGGTATTTACCATTCTTATCTGCAATCAATGGCGCAGGACCATCCAAGGTAAGCTTGTCCACCGTTGGAGCAAACTCATGCTCGCAATTTAGCATCTCATCATAAGTGATGATCTTACCGGTATGGCAAGCCATACGGCCCATCGAAGTTACCAAGCTAGCTTCCGCACCACGACGGCACTCATTGTGCTTTTTGTCTTGGCGAATCGCTTCGATTAATGCATCCCATTCCAATTGGTAGGGGTTCAAATCTTCCTTGGTGTACTTCCAAATCTCGTTGGCAGGGGTCATGTTCTGTCCCTTGTACATTCTTGCATTGGCTGGCCAATGGCCCCTTGCAGAAATGGTGGCAGAACCCTTCGTACCATGTGCATAACTGGCGAACTCTTGATCACAATCAGGCATGTAACGGCCTTCAAGAATCAGTTTAGCGCCATCTGCAAAAGTAAACTCTGTCGAGTAAGAATCGAAATTCTGATCAACATAATCTTCACGATAATGTCTGCCGCCATAGCCCTTCGCAGAAATCGGCCAAGCATCTTTCATCCAACAAGATTCATCAATGTTATGGATGAGGAAGTCGGAGTAAGCACCACCACTGGCCCAAAGGAAACCATGGAAGTTTTTGATTTGATAAAGGAGTTCGTTCATGTTGGCAGGCTTTGGCTTTACAAACGCACTGCCTGTAGGGCCAGCAACACGATAAGCGCGAAGAAGCGTGATATCGCCAATTTCGCCACCCTTGATTCGATCATGCAATTCGCCTCTGGCTCTACAATGCCTGCACATAAGGCCAACGCCAACCTTCAAATTCTTAGCTTCAGATTTCGAAGCCAACTCAAGCATCCTGCGAGTGCCCGGGCCATCCACCGTGGTGGGCTTTTCCATGAATACATTCAAGCCCTTTTCAATCGCATAAGCAAACATCACCCAGCGAAATGCAACTGGTGTTGTAAGAATAACCACATCGCCTGGCTTTAAAGAATCCATGGCATTCTTGTAGCCATCAAACCCAATAAACTGCCTATCAACTGGAACATCAACCTGCTTATCAAAGGCTTTTTTGATGGAGCTATAACTACCTTTAAGCCTGTCTTCAAACACATCAGCCATCGCAGTAAGCTTGATGGGGCCACTTTTAGTGGAAAGAGCGTTTACTGCAGCTCCGGTACCACCGCCACCGCAACCTATCAACGCCACTTGCACTGTATTACTTTGATAAGCGTAAACGCCCTGCATGCTCATTGCAGCAACAGCCAGACTTGTGGCAACTGTACCCGTTGTCTTAATTGCTTCCCGACGCGAAATATTAGCCTTGTTAATCTTCCCCACGGTGGGTGCCTCCCTTATTGGTATGAAAAAACTCTAAGCAGTAAAACCGCTTGCGCCCTATAATTACAATCGAACAATATGGGAAGGTCAATGTAAAAGTGAATATAGGCAAAAAGCGGGCTTCCAGAGTTTCTTTGTTTCATGGTACTTTGACGCATCTGAAAACATCAAAACGGGATGGATCCCATGGCAAAAAAAGAAAAACCTCTGTTGAATTATCTGGTGTACCTTGCCATTCGCATCGTTGTTGCGGCGTTGCAGGCAATACCCCTTGAAGCAGGGAAATCGCTGGCACGAGGCCTGGCTTGGCTAATCTATAAAGTGGATAAAAGGCACAGGCAGGTGGCGCACGAAAATCTCGCACTCGCTTTCCCAGAACTTGCAGAGGATTTTCCGGCCCGCGATCGTATTGTGCGCAAAGTTCTCGAACACTTCTGCACCCTCCTTATTGAGATTGTTCACCTGCCCAGAATTATGAACAGTCGCAACTGGCGCAAATTCCTTGACCTAGGCGATAGCCCAATCATCGTGGATGCCCTTTTAAAAAACCGACCCCTCATGATTGTCACCGGGCATTTTGGAAACTGGGAGATGGCTGGATTTTCTCTCGGCCTGCTTGGCTTTACCACCCATGCCATCGCACGAACTCTGGATAATCCCCACCTCGAAAACTTCCTGCGCTCTTTCCGCGAACGCACAGGCCAAAAATTACTCGCCAAGAAAGGCGACTTCGATCAAATGACGAATATCCTCGCAGCAGGGGGCACTATCGCAACCCTTGCAGATCAAGATGCAGGCCCAAGAGGCCAGTTTGTAGATTTCTTTGGCAGGCCCGCTTCCACACACAAAGCAATCGCTCTTTTGGCAATGGAATTTAATGTACCCATGGCGGTAGTAGGTGTTCCCCGGGTGGGCAAACCCATGAAGTACCAAGTCGTTTGCGAAGATATCATCGACCCGCAAGAATACGAAGGCCGACCCGATGCCCTTCATGCAATCACCCAGCGCTACACCAGCGCACTCGAACGCATGATCCGTAAATACCCCGAGCAATACTTCTGGCTGCACCGAAGATGGAAGCACCAGCCCCCTGTGAAAAAAAGTAAACAACCCCAGGCCGCATAACACTCCCCACAAGGATTACCATGATCAGCAATGAATCCGATGCTCGATTCTATGTTGCGAAATCCACCATCAAGGGTGCGGGTAAGGGTTTGTTTGCCAAGATTGCAATCGCAAAAGGCGATAAGCTCGAAGTGTTAGGAGTGTTAGTGCCTGCAAAATCGCTTGCAGACCGCTGCACCACCTACGCAGATGCGTACAAGTTTCGCATCGGGAAATATCTGCTGATTCCCACGGGGCTTGGGGGGATTGCCAATCATTGCGATACCCCCAACGCCAAGAAAATCATCAAGGGTTCGAGGGTTTATTTAAGCGCCCTCAGGGATATCAACAAAGGCGAAGAAGTGCTTTACATCTATGGTGCCTACGCCCAGAAACGCTTCTTAAAAGGTTAATATCAAAATAACAACATCTAGATGAGTTGTTATTTTACAGGATCCATTTTCTTCTCGCGCTTGGTCACTTTCCAATCCTGCGTGACCTTTACTGTACCTAGTGTGGTGGCCTGGGTGTAAATCCAATAGGCGGGAGATTGCAGCGCAATAATGTTGATGCGCTTGTTACTCAGTGGGTTGTGCACATCAATATTCGGATCAACATGCTGCGTGAAAAATGCTGCATAATCAATTCCAAAACAGGTATCCGGATCGATCTTATTCTTCTTGCTGTAAAGCGCAGAACCCGGATCTGCAGGCACCCAGCCTATATCTTCAGCAAAAAACTCACACCTTACACTCATCTGGTTTGATCCTTTGATCTTTTGTTTTTCCATCTCTGCTGCAGTCATCACCATGCGACCCCAAAGCGACCTTGCAGGAACCTTGTTCGCACGAAGTATCGCAACAAATAAATTTGAGATCCCGCCTGCATCCGACTTCATCATGATGCTTACCGCAGTTGATTTGCGATCCATATTTTCTGCGAGATCAAAATCTAACTTGTAATTGATCTGCCTGAATACTTTGCGTGCGAAGTCAAGATCGCGCTCTCCCGCCTGGCGTATCAACTTGTTATTCTCCATCCATGCCTGAAATTCTTTATCCTTGAATTTCACATCGCCCCACTCCATCAGATACAGATTTTTTTCCTGTTCCTTCAAAGGTTCTACTTTCACCACGGGCATATCAGCAGTCGCAGGAACCAACTTCCTCGCGATTAACTCCGCCTGATAACTTACTTTTACATCAATTAAATCTTTGTTGATTGCCTCCTTCACGGGCAGACGGGTTAAATAAACCGTTCTCATCAAGGGGCTGAAATCGCGGACAGGCACAGGTGCAGTCTTAGCGTTCAACACCTGCACCTTCGTTTGTACATTTTTCTGTGTGGGAAGCTCAGGTGCCTTGCAGGTGAAAATCCCCCACTCTTTAACATCCATGTTTTGCCCACTCGCCCTGAATGAAAGTTCCCCTTCAAACAAAACCGTTTCCACATTCTCAAAGCTCCAGCGGGTTACCACGGGTTTCTTAACATCATCCGTCTGATTCAACAGCAACCCTAATATCAAATTCAAGATCATGAGAAACTCCTTTTACTTGTTGGACTCTATCAAGATGGGAATGCGCAAGAGTTCCCAATCTTTTTTACCTTCGAGATAATTCAAATATTGCGCGCACGCAGAAATCAAATGGGCATAACCGCCCGTATCTGAATAATGATCCCAATCTGAGCCTGTTTCCAAAGCAGTTGGAATAAACCCTTTGGTCGCAAAAACTTTGCTCCAGTTGAAAATACCTTCTGCTACTTCTTTCTCAAGACTTTTAACAACATCCGCTTGGCTGCTTGCCAAGATAAATTCCACTTCATCGCCTTCAATTTTAATTGCATACTTTTCCAGTTCGATGCAATTCATCCAAGGAGACTGGGCTTTGTTCACCGCGGTGGGAATCACACAATCGATGGTTCTATTTCCACCATTAAGTGTTGCAGAAATTTTTCCGCTGAGCAATACCCCTGCAAAACTTCTTGCCTCTAGATTCCCATCATCCTTGATGATCAAATCGCATCCAAATCGCTTTGAATCACTAATCTGCATGATCGAGATTTTCTTGATGCTATTTGGAAGAGTTGCTTTAATCCCAATCGAAGAAGGCGTAGCTTCCACCGAAACAACATGATTGCCTAACTTAAGGTTAGTGAGTACGGCATTCTTACTTGGGTTGATAAGTAAATCATGAATATTTACTCTGGGAATCCCCTTAAAAAGCATCCCGATAGAAGTGTCCCAAACATCGGGGAATTGCTTGAACGCTTGCAACGCCAATGCGCATTGGATCATATTTTGTGGCCCGAATCTCGAACCCATCGGCCTGGGCTTTCCTGAAGGGCCTTTCTTATCGGAACGATAATCAGCAGGCTTCCCCGCAATGAAGTTAATCGGATGTAAATCAAATCGATTCATCCCTGCCGCTACTAATGCATCATCTGAATAATAACGATAAAGCTTAGGCTCGGTATAGGCATCGTAAACAAGTTTAAATGCAGCAGCTTGGGGCAACTTACCATGCCTAGCTATCGCAGCATAATACTTATACTGTTGATCATCTGCAAAACCAGGGGTGGGGTATTTGCGATCAGCGATGGCAGCTTGCAGAGCTTGTTTGTAATGATTATTTAATAGCGCCAGATTTAATACCGAGGCATCAGGCACTAAGCGCATGAACGCAGGATCTGAAAGTACAAGCGCAGCAGGGGCATCACACATCGGGATATGGCCATGATGGCGCATCCTGCAAGCCTGCAGGTTTTGAGCAGCATCGGAAAGTTCACTGCGAAAGCAATCGCCATCGTTGCCTTTGTATTCTCTGTAATAAAGCCAGGAGAGCTGGAGCAAAACCCCTAGATCTTGGGCCAGATGGTTTGAAGAGCCCAAAGAGAACCCCGAAAGGGCAAACTCTGGGTTTGGTTTTTTATCACTGACAAACTGATCAAACGAAGGAAAAGCAGGGAGCGGATTTTTGTCGCGCAATCGCTCTAAGCTAACCGAACCGCCATCATCCCACCAATAAGGGACGAATCCTTTTTCTCCTTCTTGAAAGAGCCATTCTTTCTGCTGGGCCCAGATTTGTTGAGATGCGGGCCTTGCATGGTTTGTCTTGTTCGAGAAGATTTTATCGGAGTGATTCAGCACCCTGCAATAAAAGGGGAGCAGATTCTTTTCAAGCAGATCGCGGTAAAGAGGATCGCCTGTTGCAAGGCTGGCATTAACCATGGCTGCACCAAACCAAGCGCCATCATGCATGGTATCCAAGGCTTCGCCCTGAACAAAACAAGCAGGGGCTTTTTCTTTACGCATGTCACGATATTCGTAAGTCATGCCATGCTGCATGGTTTCTTTACTGGTTCGCATGTGTTTCTCTGCAACAAATGTTGCAAGATTCTTCATGAACAAACGGGTGTCTTCTTTTGAAAGCTGATCTTGGGCGATAGAAGGGATTGCAAGCAAGCACATCAGCAAAATAATGCCCGAAAATTTAAGCATGAAAGATGCCCCATAAGTTAAACATAACTGTAGACATTATTATTGCAGCTAGAGAGCCTAGCAACAATGTTCAACTTTAAGGTGTTAAAAGAAAAAAGAGGAGATGAGTTTTGAAAGGCAGAGTGAAACAAGTTGCTCCAAGGAAAGAATCATCCCCCGGAGCCACAAAAACATCTACTCAGAAGCTGCTATGTTTTTCAAAGGGTGAAACCTGGACTGAACCCATTCAAGCGCTTTAGGAACCGCTTTGGTGCCACTCTTCAAGTCGTGCTGACCTTGTGGGTCATAATCAACGGTAATCTTGATGCCCCGCTTGTTTGCAACCTCGAGGAAACTTTCTACCTGATTGGGAATGTGAAACTCATCTTTGCCACCGTAGGAAATATAAAGATCCATTTCCCCATCTTTAAGATTGTACGCTTCCATGATTTCTATAGGGTTGATCGCACTTAAACCGCTGAGTGCCTGATTACCCATACCAAAAAGAGGTCGATACAAAGTACCAAAGCGAAGTACAAAAAACTTTCTGGTGCCCAGAGGCTCTAGGCCCCTCATGCGAGATCTGAAAGACCACGCTTCAGGCACATATTTTCCCTTGTAATCGCCATTACCATCCACATACCGAAGATTCAATAAAGGCATGAAGGCAATCGCAACCTTGAAACGATCTCGATGCTTGATGCCCAAGGCAAAAGAAGCTGAACCTCCCATGGAAGGCCCTAATATTGCGTGAAAATCCCGCTCCGGCCTAATGGAATAATTCGCCATCATAAAGTTGTAAACATCCTCCATGACATAATCTTCAAAGTTCCCCGCACGGGAGTTCGCCCAAAAGGTTGCAGGCTTGCTTAAACTTGCCTTACCATTCATGCTGCCATCAGGCGCCACAAGAATAACCGGATCCAACTTCCCGTCCTTAATCGCCTGATCAAACTTATCAACCTGGGCTTGAAAGAAAAACTCTTCATCCTGCGCTGCTCCATGCAAAAACATCGCAAAAGGATATTTCTTTGCAGGGTCATATCCGGGGGGAAGATAGACATACATATCCCGCTTCTGCCCGAGTGCATTGGAATAAATACGGCGATCCTTCCCATGGTTGTTGGTGTAATCAACCAGGTTGCCATGCAGCATGCGGTTGACCCGTTCGAACTGGTGTCTGCCTAAAACCGCAGGGGGTGCCTGGCCTATACCTACACCATCGACCCAGAATGAAACAATGAAGGACCAGAATGTTTCCATAGTATTTTTTTGCATATGAGTTCAGATAGGTTCGCATGTTCAACCCCAATGGCTATCATGCGTTCAGAAATAATGTGCACCACAGTCGGCATAGAGGCGGGGGAAACTTTAATTAAAATTGAAATTTTTTCAAAATGAAGGGTCGGTTATAACGACAGGTGAAGCCAAACAACCTTGGTAGAAAATGCCTTGCTAGGATTAACAGCAATCATTTCCCGTGCTTTTTGCTCTGCGAGATAGGTGGAGTGATTGTAGTAATTATTTACTTTAATTGGATGTTGACGGGGATGATCACGCTTTGGGTTTGATGGCCTTTTAAAAGGACCCGAAGCTCTGCGATGGTTTCGCCCGGTGGGAGTTTCTTTTCATCCAAAAGTAATCTGATGGTTGCATCATCCCCGGGGCCTTGCGCCCAAGTGCATTTGAATGCAGGATGCGAACATTCTACTTTATCAACCTTCACGGGCTCGGTGCCTGCTTTATTAATGCGCACCATTTTTGCCCCAAAAGGAATTCCAACACTTCCTTCTAAATACAACCTTGAAGGTGCGGCACTCGCCAACTTCCCATCGCGTTTTACAATCGTCAGTGGGATTTTCATCTCTCCATAAGAAGCATCATCAGAAACCAAATGAATCCAAAGATCATGCTTACCCGGCGTTAACAACTCTGAAATAAAAACCGTGATAATTTGAATAGATTCTTTATTTTCGTTGAGGGTTGGGGGATGAATCTGAAATGTAACCCGAGCGTTGCTTGAGTCCGCTGCAATAATTCGCATGGGCTTGGCACGCATATCTTTCACGCTGAAAGTATGCGTGATCGCCCGGTCGGTAAAAATCGCAGATGCTGCGGGGGTAACTTCCACCTCCACTTGAATCAAAGCTTTAACCTCTAATGCTAGCTCCTTGATTTCCCCTGCTTCTTTGTAACGAATGTTGATGCTGAAACGATGAGCGCCCTGAGGTTTGGTCAGCGTGTGGATTTCAATGGGCAAGGTAATTGCTTCACCAGGGTTTAAAATTGTCTTAGAGAGAGTGGGCCGTAAACAACCACAACTAGGCAGAGCCTCAAGAATGTGAATAGCTTCCTTACCTTGATTGTTAAGCGCAAATAAATGCTTGAAAGGCTTGCCCGCAAGCAAATGGCCTGCATTAAAAGAAGGTTCTGGGCAAATAAGTTCAGCTCGAACACAAGGCGCTCCTGCCCATAACCCCAAACCTAACACAACCAATGTTATCAACCTGCTTTTTGTCATTTACCTCTCTAGCCTCATTCTGATAGTTTCCACCATGACGGTTGGCAACCTTGTAACCAAATTCAGGATTGGATCAATCTCAGTTGTGTACTTCAAAATTGTTAAAAACTTTTGTACGAAATGTCTTGGTTGTTACCACTAATAAGGTGACTCGACTTCTTCATTTAATTCTTCGGGAAGAAACGCATGCGCATTAACTATAAATTCCTCTTCAATTACCTCGATGATCGGCTTGATACCTCGCAAACCCATGAACTCATGACTTTGCTTAAAGAAGAACCCAAAGTCCGCGAAATGCTCGATCGACTCAACCAGGTTTTAAAAAACCCTCTCCTTCAACAACCCCATGGCAAAGAAGGTACATGGCCCAATGCCAATCTCGTTTCTGCCTACCTTGAAGGAACCCTGAAAGGCGATGACCTCAAAGCCGTCGAAGATGTTTTACAATCAGATGATCACTTCTTGGCACATGTTGCAACCTGCCATAAAGTTGTCAGTGGTTTGATTCCCATCCCTATTCCACCAAGGGCTTCGATCCGATCCTACGAATTGGGAAAAGAAGTGGGGGCAACACAAACAGCACCCCCAAAACCCAAGCTCAGACTTTCTGGTACGCCCAAACCCCAGACACAACCAAAAGTGATTTCAAAAAACAAATTGATTCTCATGATCAGCGGGCCCATGTTGATGATAGTTCTTGGAATGCTTTTACTTAAAGTCTTTCCTGCAACGGTAAAAAAAGTAAACGAATCCGAGCCTATTTCTGAAGCACCCAAGGTACAACAAGAAACCATCCCCCTCGTAAAGTACCCTGAAAAAAAAGAAACACCCATTGATGTTGCAAAGGTCGAGATGAAGAAAATTGAACCTTCAAATCCGATAACCAAAGACCCACCTCCAACTCCCAAGGCGGAAGTGAAAGTTGTAAAAACGCTTGGAAAACCTGATGGTGAAACTCAAACCCAAATCGCAAGCTTGCAAGAAGTTCCAAAAGAAAAAATCCTGCTTTTACACACCGCCCTCGAAAACCAACCTTTTACTCGAGCATTAAATCCCACCCACCTCAGCACTTCACTCATTTATCTGTGCCTGCCAGGCAGCACGCTCAACTCCGAGATTAACAACCAATTACAAATTAACCACCCTCTACAAGTAAACTTCGTGGGGGAAACCAGAGGGGTAAGCTTCGATCCCATGCATGCACCCTGCGTGTTCAAATTTTATAACAGGGGTGCAAACCAAGTAGATATGGCTTTAAAAAGTGGCAGAGTTTCCATTAAAACAAAAACTCCTGCAACAATCATCGTGCGCTCCTGGGATTTAAAAACAGCCTTCGAAGTTAATCTGAAAAATGATTCAGAGCTAGTATTTGAAACAAACACAAATACGATTCTTCTGGGAGTAGTGCAGGGGTCTTGCATCATTCACCAGGAAGGGAAGGAAAAACCACTGCCTGAATTTCTTGCAGGCAGCCTACTTACAATCAACGCTCAAGGAGAAACGAAAAAACTAACTTCTCAAGAAAACAATTTGATCTTTTCAAACCAACCCATCCCCCTTGAGTTCATCTCCAACAACAAAGCCCAGGGCGCTGCCCTAGATGAACTACTACTTGCATTAAAACCCAATCTGGATCTCTCCCAGGCTATTCTGGCTTACATTCTTGCCAACAATAGCAATGATGCCAGGCGGAACATTGGATGCATGGCGTTGGCAGCATTGGGGGAATGGAAAAAACTTCTGGAATTATGGCGCACCGACACCAACCAACAAAGTCTACTGAAACTATATTCCATCCAAGGATTAAAATTATGGTTGATGATCGAACCAACAGGTGCGAAGTTTCTTTATGATGCTTCTTTGAAAGAAGGTTGGTTACCGCAGGCAGGCTACACCCCTGAACAATCTCAGATTCTTAAAAACCTTCTGGCACCTCGGCCCAATGTAGCTCGAAAGCAAGATTACGAAGAGTTGTTCGGATTATTGTTAAATGAGAATACAAAAATACGAGAGTTGGCATACCTGCAATTGCGATACTACGCTAAAACCGAAAAGGAAATTCCCAACTTCCTGCCTTTGGCGCAGCCTGCCTCGCGCACCGTTGAGGTGACTAGATGGCAGGAAATGCTCAGAAATGGCCTTTTACCTGTCCAGCCTGAATAATCTTCTTCTTTGAAAGGTGAAGACTTATAGAATAATCTTTGATTAATTCTATAAGGAAAATGAAATGCAAGCCGCCTACATCAACAAGCCTGGACTCTACAACGAAATCATCGTGGGGGAAATGCCCACACCACAACCCATGCAGGATGAATATCTGATCCGAATCAAAGCCATCGCTCTTAATCCCATTGATATGTATATTCGCGCAGGCACCATCGCAATGCCTTTACCCAAACAGTTTATATCGGGATGCGACTTTGCAGGTGTGGTCGAAAGCGTAGGGGAAAATTGCTCCCGCTTCAAAGAGGGGGATCGGGTCTGGGGTTCCAACCAAGGACTTTTAGGTAGACAAGGCACCAGCGCAGAATTTGCAGCCATCAAGGAAGATTGGCTCTATCCTTCTCCCGAAGGCGTTGATGATCAGCAATTAGCTGCAACCTCTTTGGTCGGGATCACCGCCCATCTTGGACTATTCCGCAATGTAAATCTAAAAGCAGGCGAAACGATTTTTGTCAATGGTGGCACAGGGGGCGTAGGCAGCATGGTGGTACAAATGGCGAAGGCCATCGGTGCAAAAGTTATCACCACGGTGGGTTCAAGTGCCAAGGAAGAATTGTGTAGAAGTTGGGGTGCAGACAAAGTCATCAATTACAAAACTGATGATATCCCCAAAGAAGTGAAGGATTACACCAGCAATCAAGGGGTGAATGTTTGGTTCGAAACCCAAAGGGAACCCGACTTTTTTAAAATAGTAGAACTGATGGCTGCCCGTGGTAGAATTATCATCATGGCAGGAAGAACCGCACAGCCTTTATTTCCAGTAGGCCCTTTTTATGTCAAAGGCCTTACTCTTACTGGCTTTGCAATGTTTAATGCAACCCCCGATGAGCAAAGGCGCTGTGCCAATGATATCAACGCATGGTTGGCATCCGGAAAACTTAGATCTCATATCGGAGCTGCTTTCCCTTTGTCCAAGGCTGCAGAGGCACATAAAATTTTAGAAGAAAACACACTCAAAGGGGCGGGCACTCTTTCAGGTAAAGTCATTCTGCTTCCCTAGGCGACCCTATGAAAACATCGACCTTGATACTGCGTGGCGTAAACAAACCTATTAAAGATAAGTCTTGGAGCCTTTCAGAATCTACCTTTGTAGGCAGAGACAAAACCCTTAAAATATTCATAGATGATAACTCGGTAAGTAGAAAACATGCTGAAATAACTCTAACGATTGATGGATGGATGGTATGCGATCTGGACAGTACCAATGGCACCTTTATCAATGGCAAGAAACTCTCAGGGAAATCTTATTCCATTCTGTCCAACGACATCGTGCAATTTGGTGAAATTGGATTGGTCGTCGAGTCTATACACGATCTGCCTCCTACAAAATCCAAAGAAGAAGCTGTCACCGATGATTTTAACATCGAATCGGTATACAGTTCTAATTGGGATGAAGCACTGCAAAGCATTGGGGTCTTGGGCAATCGAACTCCAAAGGCGGGCGAGAATTTCTTCGCCCTTCTCCGGGCAGGGCACTATCTCGCCAATGTTGATCAACAAGATCAATTGCTCAAGAATATTCTAGCTGACACCGTTGCGGTGCTTGATGCCCAACGAGGTGCAATCGCTCTGGTTTCCCCTAGCACCAACAAGCTTGAACTCAAAGCCATCGACACAGGAATTGAAACTAATGCAAAAACAACCAACCTGCGCATTCCCTACAGTGCCACCATTGCTCAAAGATGCATGGCAAAGGGAGAATCCATTCTTTATAAAAACTCAGAGGATTCGAAAAACATTGATGGACCAATAGGCAGCATTTCGGAAGGAGTGATGGAATCGATTATTTGCGTGGTGCTGCGTACTCCTAGGAAGCAACTTGGAATCCTGCATCTCGATCGCGGCCCCTGGCAACCCAACTTCACCAAAGATGATCTTAAACTTGCAGATGCGCTTGCTGCGCATGTTTCTTCCGGCATTGAATGCGCCATGCTTATTGATAAACAACGCACTCTATTTTTAAACACCATCACCATTCTGGCCCAGGCTGTGGAACTGCGGGACCTTTATACCGGTGGGCATACCCATCGGGTTACTTCAATTGCAATGCTGCTTGCCAAAGAGGCAAAGATAGATGCGGATGAGATTGAAAAAATTCGGACGGGAACTCCGCTTCACGACATCGGGAAAATCGGCATCGATGATGCAATCCTGCGCAAACCCAGCAAACTCACCCTCGAAGAATCAGAAATCATGAAACAGCATACCACCAAGGGTGCTGCCATCATCACGCTGGTTCCCGACCTTATTGAAATTATTCCCATCGTAAGATCACATCACGAAAGATGGGATGGTAAAGGCTACCCCGATGGATTGAAGGGCGAGGCAAACCCTCGTATTGCCAGGGTGGTTGCCATCGCTGATGCCATGGATGCCATGGTTTCGGATCGCCCTTATCGCAAGGGGTTATCGCTCGAAAAAGCGTACGAAGAAATATTGAAAGGCAAGGGTACCCAGTTTGATCCGACTCTTGTGGATGTGTTTCTTCAGATGCGCCACTTGCTTGCAAACTATCCTAAAATTCCAGAAGCTTGATCCATCAAAGCTTAAATCTGATAGCTAGAAACATTTTCTGCGTTAGCTCTGCGTAGTATCTCTGCGAGGGATAATTTTTCAAGAATACGAAGCTGCTCGGTATGCACTTGTTTCCAAGTTTTCGAAAGTGCATTAACAATCGAAGATGATGTCTGGAAGTTGGTGTCTTCGGGGGCAGCAAGAGCACGATCATCCACCGCACGAATCACATCAGCAATGCTGATATTCTCGGGCTTGCGTGCTAGATTATAACCACCCGATGCGCCTCGTACGCTTTTCACCAATCCCGAAGTTTTCAACTGCAACAAGATCTGTACTAAAAATCGCTGCGGTATCTGATGCGTATCAGCTATCGCTTTGATGCGGGTTGGTTGCGTTGCATCCATGGTTGCAGCAAGTTCAAGCATTGCAAGGCAGGCATAGTCGGCTTTGGCAGACAATCGCATCTTTGCAACATCCTTCTAAGTAAATCTTGGGATTAATACAACTCTAAGAGATCAAATGCTGATCTTTTAAATACCGCTTCCTTCTTGATGCTCGATCACATGAAGGCCGCACTCTTTTTTGTGAGAGCCAGCCCAACGCCCACTGCGCTCATCTTCGCCTTCCTTCACCTGCTGGGTGCAAGGCCAGCAACCAATGCTTGGGTAACCCTGATCATGCAGAGGATTGTAAGGCACCTCGTTTTTAACGATGAAGTCCCAGACATCTTTTTTGTTCCAACGCAATAATGGATTGATTTTCACCAAGTTGAACTTGGCATCCCACTGGACTACGCCAGCCCCTGCACGATGCGATGTTTGGTCAGCACGAATCGCACTAAGCCATGCATCATAACCTGCAACCGCCCTACGCAAAGGCAACACCTTGCGATCAAAGCAACATTGGTCGGGTCTGTGCCTATAGAGTGGCCCGCCATGCTCTTTCTGATATTCTTCGATCGTCAGTTCGGGTCGAACATATTCCACTTCGATGTTATAGCGTTGTTTGATTTTTTCGCGCAGGGCAAGCGTTTCCTGAAACTGATAGCCTGTTTCTAAGTTGAACACCCGTACCTTGGGTTCGATTTCAGCAAGCATATGAATGATGCAGCAACCCTCTGCGCCAAAGGCTGTCGCCATCGTTAACTTCGGGAAAAAGTTTTTGACCGCATAACGCAGAATATCCTGAGGCGTCGCTGTTTCCAACGAAGCACAGGCTTCATTCAACTGCTGTTCTGTCCATTGAATCAATGCCATGAGGACAACCCATTATGCATTAAAGTAATCAGCACATACTATGTTTATCAAAAAGGTGATGTTAAGTACAAGAGGGAGATCCGAGGCAGAGGCAAATAACCTAACTAATAAGGGTAAAAGCGAGGTAAAAGAATCTTCAATTTAACTGTGGTTGGTTGTAGTTTTAGGCAGAGAGCAGCTTGGATTGTTGGCAATTCGGTTCCAGGGCATTTTCGCAAGCATCATTCCCATGCCGCAAGTATCTGTAACTCCTGCAAACATTAAACCACATCCCACAAAGGTGGAAAGAAAGCCCAATCTTGGATCAACAAAAAATCCGAGCAAGCTACCAAGAGCCACCAAAAAACCAGCAGCAATGCGCACTTGCCTTTCCAAAGACATGACCTTTTTACCATGGGTGATGGGTAAGCCTGCCTGAGCACACGCAAGCGTACCTCCTTGAATGTTAAAAACATTGGCGCACCCCGAAGCAAGAAGAGTTTCGCATGCTTTCTTGCCACGCGAACCACTTCTGCACACCACATAAACAGGGTCGGTACCCTTGAATTTTTCTTCTACTAATTTTGGAATGAGGGTATCCAATGGAACAAGGTTTGCAAAAGAAATATGCATCTCTTGAAACTCTACCGCAGTGCGCACATCAATCAAATTAATAGGGCCCGCATTTTTTCGTTCCATCAGCTCTGCAGGGGTAATCTCGATGACACTCATGACATTCCTTTTGTTAAAAGCAATTATTTACTAATGCCCGTAGCGGCACTGTAAGTTTTGTATGCACCACTAAGATTGCAACACTTGTAACCATGCTGCGAAAGAATTCTGCAGGCGTTATAAGAACGCTGGCCCGATTGGCAGTAAACAATCCAATCGGTTGAAAGATCAATCTCATTCAGGCGGGCGCGAAGTTGCCCAAGCGAAATATTTAAAGCTCCCGGAATCATTCCAGCTTCAAACTCTTTAGGCTCGCGAACATCCAACAGTTTTGAACCTCGTTGAACTCTAGCTTCTACCTCGCTCCAATGAATAATCTCAACCAGATGATTCATATTGTTTTGAATAACCATGCCTGCAAGGTTAACGGGATCCTTGGCACTTCCAAAGGGCGGGGCATAGCATAGTTCGTAATCAACCAGATCATCCATGGTGCCCCCATGATGAATGGAAGCAGCAATAACATCAATGCGTTTATCTGCACCATCTTTGCCTACAGCTTGTGCGCCAAGGATTTTCCCATCTTTGGGCGAGAATAAAACCTTCAACGAAATAGGATGGGCACCAGGATAATAACCCGCATGAGAATTTGGATGTAGATAAACCGTTTTGAAAGTAATCCCTGCTTTAGAAAGAGTCTTGGCATTGGCACCCGTGCAAGCAGTAGTGTAATCAAAGATGCGCAATATTGCGGTTCCCAAGGTGCCCCGATACCGAGTGGGCCTTCCCGCAATGTTATCTGCAACAATCCTTCCCTGTCTGTTTGCGGGGCCTGCCAACGGCACCTGAGTTTGATTTCGTGTGATGGGATCGGTCACTTCAATTGCATCGCCAATCGCATAAATACAAGGGTCTGAAGTACAAAGATAATCATTCACCTTGATTGCACCGCGGGCATTCACCTCCAACTTCGCATCGCTTGCAAGATGCGACTCAGGCTTTACACCAATACCCAAAATCACCACATCAGCCTCAATACTCGAGCCATCATCAAGTACTACTTTCAACGCCTTGCTATTCGAAGAAGCGTCCTCAAATCGAACCACTTGGCGATTAAGACGCAAATCGATTCCCTTGGCAATAAGCTCTTCATGAATCGGGGTAATCATTTCGGGGTCGAACGGATCAAGCACTTGGCCAGAGCGCTGAATTAAAGCAACTTCGAGGCCCCGTATTTTAAGTTGCTCTGCCATCTCAAGGCCAATAAATCCACCGCCCACCACCACTGCTTTTTTCCCTTGCTGATTTTGAACCCAGTTATGAATGCGATCAGTATCAACGAGATTGCGCAGAGAAAAAATGCCAGGCTTTTCTATCCCGGGTATGGGGGGAATTATTGGCGCAGCTCCAGGCGCTAAGATCAGCGTATCATAAGCTTCTTCATAGATGACGTTGGTTTGTAGATTACGGACTTGGATTACTTTTTTATCTCGAAGAATCGCTATCACTTCAAATCGAACCCGAACATCTAGATTAAGGTTGGCAGCAAGCTTTTGTGGCGTCTGAACCAGAAGCTTGCCACGCTCCTTGATTTCTCCACCGAGGTAATAAGGCAAACCGCAATTAGCAAAGGAAACATCTGGACCACGCTCGAAAAGAACGATGGTAGCATTTTCATCTAACCTTCGAAGTCTAGCTGCAGCACTGGCACCACCCGCAACGCCACCTACGATAAGAATTCGCTTTGCCATTCTGAAACTCCTTTTTCTTTTCCAACATTCATATCGACAAATGCCTAAACATTTATTAACATAATATTGCTAATTAGTAATATTGTCAATGGGAGCATGATCATGGCAAAGGTACTACTGAATCAAGATCAATTGCAGGCGGTCGCAAAACTCTTCGAGTTGCTTGCTGAACCCTCCCGGCTTGATATCCTGCAAAATCTCAAGAAAAAACCCCTCTCTGTCGGGCAGATAGTTGATGCCACCAATGCCAAGCAATCCAACATTTCTAAACAGCTTGGCATACTTCACGATGCAGGGTTGTTAAAACGAGAACGCCAAGGCAACCTTATCTTCTACTCGATCGCAGACCCCATGATTTTTGATCTATGCGCCTTAGTGTGTGGCAAACTAAGAAAAGATGCACAATCGCAGCTCGCAATTGTTCAATCTTTGGCAAAGTAAACCCTTAAGTTGTTGCCGTATATAGACTTACAAAAAATAGCGTTGTTTGGTTCTGCGAAACTTTCGGGCGTTTGGGGATAAACCTGCACTATTTCGATTCAGAGTCGCTATAAACCGGTGATTCATAAGCAGTATTTATTTATAAATAAATAAAAATATTTTAATTATTGCCTTTTCAAACATAGCTAAAAAAACGATACTTAATAAAGACATTTCGTTAGTACGTAAACTGATTGACTTGAATGACTTAGGAGTTGGGCATGTTTTTTTTAAAGAGCAATATTAACCCTATTTTTATGTCTATTTTACCTATTGTAATGCTGGCGGGGTGTGGTTCTGAAGATAAACCTTCAACAATTACCACAGATCCCACGATTATTGCCTTAGATAAACTTGGCGGGGCTTATATCCGGGGCACCCCAAAAACCAAAGCTGAACTTCTCTCCATATTCAAATCATGTAATCACCCTAAAGAACTTCTTATCTCCCCGAGCGATGGGCAAGAATTCATCATCGTATATAGCGTAGAGCTAAAAGGCCTAAAAGTCACAGGCGCCCAACTCCCCATTGTTGCTTTTGAAAAAACCGGTAAAGATGGCAAACGCTATGCCCTAAGAGGTATGAATACCGTTGTGCAGCTTACCGAAGCCGAACTAAAATCTTCTGTTTTCCCAGAAGGCTATAAATTTCCTTTTTAATTTCTTTTTCTTTTGGAGACTGTTATGAATGATTTTAAGCAAAGAAAGGGGTTCACTCTTATTGAACTCTTGGTAGTGATTGCAATCATTGCCATATTGATTGGATTACTTCTGCCTGCGGTGCAAAAAGTGCGGGAAGCTTCGAATCGATTAAGTTGTAGCAACAACTTAAAGCAAGTTGGCTTGGCTTTTCAAATGCATCACGACCAATTCGGTGCGTTCCCATCCGGTGGGCTAAATTGGAATTCGGACCGCACCATGAATGGTGGTGCCCCCGCTGATTATCAAACCCAGGCTTGGGGTTGGGCATACCAAATCCTCCCCTATCTGGAACAAAAAGCCCTGTGGGAACATCCTAGTAGCGCAACTGTAGCAGGAACCTCTTTAAAGGTATTTCGTTGCCCTTCTCTTCGCGGACCCACCAAATTTCCTTACACACAATCCGCACCCACTGGCGATCGGGCCCAAATGGATTATGTAGGCAATGGTGGATCCTGGGGAAGCTTTGATCCCAATGGGGGAAATGCTTTTGATGGTCCCATTGCTGCATCAGGTAAAAGAAAAATCACCATTTCCCGCATCAAGGATGGCACCTCAAGCACCCTTCTTATTGGGGAAAAATATCTTAATATTAAAACAGCCAACACTTCTCCGGATTGTAATGATGATCAAGGTTGGGTTGATGGTTGGGATAACGACACGATTTGCTGGGCCCGTGGCACTAGTAGTACCGGCGTCGTGATCACCCCCCAACCCGTCGGAAGTGTAGGCGGTTGTGGCGGATTCTTTGGTACCATCCATCCTGCCATTACCACCGTTTTTTGCGATGGATCCGTTCATAGCATCACCCTTGGAATCAGCCCCAACACCTGGCTTTACCTTTCAGGAATTGACGAAGGTGGCGTAGTGAACGGCAACGAATTCAACTAAACGCTTATCCCAAAAAGTAAAGGAAGAGGTGCATTACAACACCTCTTCCTTTTTTTAATATTTAAACTTGTAGAACTATTGCATCAAGCTGCAGCATCTTTACTGATATTAAGATTGTGGAATAATTTACCTTCAGAATAAGGCAGATCCCAAGGGCCAGTTGTATTGCCGGAAGCGCCTTCCCATCGATGCGAGCAGATACTATCAAGAATCATGGTAGAGATTTCAACCGCACGGGCACCAGCAATTCCATCCACGCGGGGCTTTACTCCCAAAGTAACAGCCTGTACAAAATCTAGCAGTTCCCAAGTTAGTTGATCACCATCGGTGCGTGAGCAATCCATGGTTCGGGTTTCAACATGGTTGGCAAACAAATCGGTTTTGAAGGAATTAAGGGTACCTGCATCTACTTTACCCGGAGCAGATTCTGCAAGGTAACGCAAAGAATCGCTAGGTTGCATCAGAGTGATTTTCTTGGTGATGAAATCAATGCCTGCATAACCTTCAGAGCCCCATACATCCATTCTGCGCCTGGCTTCAGGATGCGCCCTGCTTGCAGAAAGATCACAAATTGTACCATTGGCAAAGGTGATTCTTGCTTGGGCAATATCTTCGTGACCGCCCAGAACTGCAACACCCAACCCAGATACTGAAGTGACTTCAGATTGAACAAGCGAGCAAACAAGATCGATATCGTGAACCATGAGATCAAGAACAACCCCGGTATCAGAAGATCGCCCTGAGAAACCGCCGAGGCGTTCAGCACGAATGTAGCGGGGCTTCATGGGAAGATCGCAAAGGGCTTCGTAAGCAGGGTTAAAGCGCTCGACATGGCCCACTTGAATCGTGGTATTTTTGCTTTTTGCGAGCTCACAAAGTTGATAGGCTTTTTCCGGTTCAATGGTAATGGGTTTCTCGATGAGCAACGCTTTACCTTGTTCAAGAAAATCACGAGCTACATCAAAATGAAACCGAGTGGGAACCACAATAATTGCTGCATCTACCTTGGGTAGTAATTCAAGATGCGAAGTATAAGGAGTGGTGGAATAGCGCATTGCAATGTTCTCGGCTTGCTGCCTTGAAGCATCAACCACACCCACAAGTTGCACGCCTTTAAGCGAAGAAAGAATCCTGGCATGCTGCTGCCCTAGATGCCCAACTCCGATAACGCCGATCTTCAAGTCTGGCATAATACCCTTTCAATAATGAATATCTTAAGCTGCTCTGAGGATAGAAGGTTGCATGCTCATTTTTAATTTTTGCGATAGAGTGTGGGCTAATTCCACATTCAAAGGATGCCCTGATCTATAAGCAACCACATGCCCACACAGATCAACACCCAGTAATGCCAAGTCTCCGAGCATATCCAGCACCTTGTGCCTGGCGGGCTCATTGGCAAAGCGAAGCGGATTATCAATAGGGCCTCTGGGGCCAAAGATTATAAGGTCTTGAGCTGTAGTTCTTGAACCAATCCCTTGGCTTTTAAGTATTGCAACTTCTTCTTCAAGAATGAAAGTTCTGCAACGAGAGATTTCTCTCGAGAAAAGTGCGGGTTCGATATTCTGTGTATGCACTTGCTTTTGAATCGGAGATTGATTCCCATAATCGAGGAAATAGGTCATCTTTAAACCGGTGCCTTCGCATGGATGAAGCGCAAGGGTCGAGCCGTTGGATTCAACTATGATCGGGCTTTCCACACCATAAATGATTTTCTTGGAGTTCTGTGAAACACTACCTGCTTTTTTCAGAGCATCGACAAACTCACCTGCAGAACCATCCAAGCCTGGGGGTTCTCCAGCATTCAGCTCCACAATACAATTATCAATTCTTAATCCGCTAAGAGCAGCAAGTACATGTTCAACTAAAGTGACCTGATAAGGTTTTTGCCCAAGAGTCGTTCGCCTATTGGTTCCTGTCACATTCGAAACATGAGCAGGTATGAAAGTTTTGGGAGAAAGATCAGTGCGGTGAAACACTATCCCAGTGTTTTCTGCTGCTGGACAAAACCGCAGCGTTACAAACGATCCAGTGATAAAGCCGATGCCTTCCACTTCCACTGGTTTCGCCAAGGTTCTTTCTTGGCGTGATGAAATCGGTATCACGGGTAGGTCATCCTTGACTAATAAAAGAAAAGTAAACCCGGCAAGATCCTTCCTGCCGGGCTTGATTACACTTCCTACTTGGGAGTCGTAGCAGAAGTTGGGGTGATGGCCGAGCCCGTGGGAATTGCTGGTGGTGCAATCCTGCTATAAGCTTGGTTTAAGGCGTTAACCACATCTGCACTGATATCAATACCAGGTGCAAAATAGATTGGCATACAAGCGCCTGCCTGCATCTTCCGAACAATATTACCTGCGCTCCAATATTCTGCAGAAGTCGTAGGGTCGTTGTAATGAAGAACCATGTCGTAGCCATGAGCAACAGCAACGCGTTGTGATGCTTCCTGAACTTCACGATAGATCAAAACAACTTGTTCATCTTGCTTCTTGCCGATAAGGGCTTGAGCTTCGTTGGAGAGATCTTCGAGTTCGCGTTTAAGAACGCGCAATTGTTTTTCGATTGTTTCGCGCATCTCAGGTTTCAACTGGCCTTCTTTGGTCAAGGCTTCCATCTGGGTGGTCTTGGCTTTGGTCTTCACCTGTAAAGGGGTGAACACTTCCTTCATTTCATTATTGAGGGCAACAGCCTTCTGATAATTTTTAACAACATGATGAAGGTTCAACAAAGCGATACGTGAGCGTTGTTCTGTTCCTTGGATTGGAACCTTTGCAGGTGCAGTTTGAGCACGCAGCAAATTGGTACCAAAGTAAACAGCCATTGCGAGGGTGGTACATCCAGCAAACCATGCCAGTTTCTTATTCACAGTAATTTCTCCTGAATCCGGGATTGTTAAAGACTTAATGGAAGCCGCATCCATGCGATTTCGAGGTAAAGGTCATGTCTTTAAAAATCACCCGATAAATCAATACATTCCAAGGCTTCTACCTAAGTGAAATCATGGGGTCAATACCTAGTCTGAAATAGCTCATCAAAACCCACTCTGTCTTGCCTGTTTTCCCAAGTTTGTTGTAGTATGGCAAAGATTAGGAACCTGTGTTCCTCAAAAGCTAACTCTCCAAGGAGGGAGAATGCGCAATATAATGCCTGCTTTCTGCCTACTTATAGTGATATCGGGTTGCTCATACGGCCCCGTTGTGCCCACTTCCATTCAAGGCAAAATCTTGTTTCAAAAACAACCACTAAGAGGCGGCACCATCGTTTTTACCCCAGATATGGAGCGCGGTTCCGTAGGCCCGATGGCATCAGGCGAAATCTTTCCAGATGGCACTTACACTGTCTTACCCCAACCAGGAAAAGACTCAATTCATGCAGGCTGGTACAAAGTTTCTTTTCTTTCGCAGGGCCTTCCACCCAAGTTTTCTGATCCCAGTCTTTCAGGCCAAGTGAAACAAATTCTTTCAGGCCAAATCAACAAGATTGATTTTAATTTGGAGTAGGTTATGAACCAGTTTCTTCATGGCGTAACCCAAGCCGTTGCCCAAACCTTCACCCTGCCAGATACCATGCTGGAAATAGGAGCGTATCAAGTACAAGGGCAGGAATATTACTCGAACCTGCGGAAATTATTTCCCCATCACGAATACCAAGGCCTTGATATGAGAAAGGGCCCAGGGGTTGATATCCTAGGCAATGTTGAAGATCTTCCCATGGAAGATAATTCCGTAGGCACCGTGATCGCTCTAAATCTTTTCGAACATGTGCGTTGTTTCTGGAAAGGGTTCGATGAAGTTTACAGAGTGCTAAGGCCAGGGGGCGCCTTCTTTGTTTCGTGCCCATTTTTCTTGCATCGCCATTCCTATCCCAATGATTACTGGCGCTTCACCCCAGATGCATTCGCTTATCTACTAGAAAAATACCCACAAAAACTAATTGGGTTTCAAGGCCCAGCCAACAAACCATTGCAAGTTTGGGCCATCGCATTCAAAGATCCTGCTCCCATCATCACGCCCGAATTACATCAGAAATTTCAATCAGCAATGCGAACCTACGCCCATCAACCTGTTTCTAAATGGAGAAGATTGCGCTACTCTCTGGGCAGAATGATTTGTGGCAGAAGCCCTTTTGCAACCTTTTTAGATATGAATAATTGGGAAACCACCGTCATTGGTTCAAGCGAAAAAAATAACACAACTCCAAACTCAATTCAAAAAACCAACCTAACTCAAGCTCCTTAGAAAAACACAACCACTGTGCCTGTTTTAAACTTTGAGCTATTCTCGCCAAAAGGTGGATTTTCCCGCCTGATATGCCACCTTCAGATGTGGCGTCTCTATCCGCTTCTGGCCATTACCCAACGAACCCAAGCATGCCGCCAAGATTCCCGAAGTTAATAGAGTTCGCTCCACAGGGTAGGGTGCCTTCCCTGTAATAAACATTTCCTCCGCATTACTCATCAGCGCTGCAGAGTAAGAAACATTAGGATTGGTCGGAAGATAAAACAAAGTTGAGAGAGGCTCAGCTTGATCTTTCAAACTTGCTGCAAAAGTAAAATCACCCACCAACCCATTCATCAACAACATAGTGCTCTTTAAGCCATCCAAATACTCAATGCGGTAAGCCATTGGTGCTTTAACCCAGTCCACAATTTGTTTGGTCGTTGGTTTTCGATGACTGTAAGTCGGGGCTTGCGCCAGGGTTTGCGATCTGTTCATACATGCTTCAAAAAGCTTAGGGTTCCAACCACCTTTTTCCCACGAACCTAATGCCATCCTTTTCCAAACTTCCTCACCACGAATGGCTTGCACTGCTTTCACTCCCGTTTCGCCGCCCTTGCGCCTTTCAGCCATGCATTGAATTATTTCCAAAGCGTGAAAATCATAGCTATCAACTCCACCCATAGCCAGGCACATGACTTCTTCGGGTTGTGCGTTCTCCGGCATTTCAACTGCGGGCATGCGCCAAGTTACAGGAAGTGAAGAACCAGCAAGCAGGGGAAACTTCATCTTGCGCGAAGTGTCCACCATCTCTTTGGCCCACTCCCAATTCCATGAAAGGTGTTTATCGTTGAAGATGGGTGTTGTCATACCATCTTTCTTGAATACCTCGATCACCTTCTGAAAGAATTCGTACCGGGGATATTTCTTCTGCCCAAGTTCGTTGTCAGGATAAGTGCCATGCTCCCCAATAATAAGCACTGCATCGACAGCAAGTTTATCGGTGCCACATCGCAGAACTTCAGCAATGGTGGAATAGATTTTGAAGTTAGATTCAAGGGCCCTAGCTTTACTAAGATCCCCTGCAGGAACTTGGTCCACATAGGCAGAGACAACATCAATTGCGGGGTGATGCCATTTGCCTTTTACGGGGTACCCACCGAGGAAGCGCTCGCCCATATGCCAGGCATGGGAACGAAAGCGCCATTCGGTCGTGATAATTGCAAGTTTCTTTTTTTGTTTAGGATCACCTTGAGCCATAAGGCTGGGAGAAAGAGCGATACTTGAAAGCATTGCGCCAAGATAATTTCTTCGAGAGATCATGTTTAAATCCCGTGGATTTAGGGGTAAAGCAACTGGCATGCAATCCCAAACTAACCAAGATTGAATCAATACACAAGAATTGCTTATCCCGTTGACTATAAAATAAGGGAAAGGTATGTTATACAAGTGACTGAAAGTAATACATATCTATACTTTATTATTGCATTGGACACATCCTATGAAATCTAAAAAAGGCTTCACCCTGATTGAGTTGTTAGTTGTAATTGCTATTATTGCTATATTAATTGGGTTGTTATTGCCCGCAGTGCAGAAGGTAAGAGAAGCTGCTGCGCGCATGAAATGCCAGAATAATATTAAACAGATTGGTTTGGCAGTACACAACCTGAACACCACTTTTGGGATTCTTCCCCCTCCCGGCGCGGGGGCTGCCAATGGTTCAGGTTGGAACTCTGTGGTTTCCAATGGGCCCTTCAAAGGGCAAACCCCGGGCTTCTTTCTCCTCTTCCCCTACATCGAGCAAACCGCTGTTTACAATATGGTAATCGCTCAGGGTGGAAATGTCTCCACACCCACTGCTTATCAAAACACCAAAATCTCTATGCTGGTTTGCCCCACCGATACCAGTGGTAGTGGTGGCAATGGCTTTGGTAGTCCCGTAGGACCTGATGGCACCTTTGCCATTTCCAACTATGCCTGGAACTATCTCGCCCTAGGCGACCCAGCCAGCAACCGACAAGAAGGCGCTGCCAAGTTGCCAGCCTCTTTCCCTGATGGAACCTCGCAAACGATTTTCTTTGGCGAACGTTACGCTTGGTATGGCAACGCCAATGTCAATGGAACCCCTTGCTCCAGCCTTTGGTTCAATTCTGAAAACCGCTGGATGGCCCAAATCTGCAGTGCGCCTTATGCAGGTGGCACCGGCTATGCCCCTTGTCCTCTTTTCCAGGTCAAACCTCTGGTATTGAATGCGCCAAACGCAAGTGGTGGTGGCAGTTCACCCCACACAGGTGGCACTACCGTTGGCATGGGCGATGGCTCGGTTCGCAATGTCGCAGCAAGTATTTCCGCTGCCACTTGGGCCAGCCTCTGCGACCCACGCGATGGCGTTCCTATCAACGACTTCTAACTAACTTTCAATCTTTTGCTTTAGGATTATTTTTCATGCCTAACTTTGCACCTTTGCGATTGACCCTCTTCATTGGCTTTGCTTGTCTTCTTCTGGGATGCTCAGAAACACGAAAAGGTGATAAAGCCGAAGTCTTTGGTATGGTTACTCTTGATGGCAAACCCGTGGATAATGCCCAAATACGCTTTATGCCTAAGAGTAATACAGACCTTGGGACCGCATTTAGCAGAACGAATGCCCAAGGTGAATTCATCATCAAGCCCGATGCCAACGATAATAACTGGCTCAAACCTGGTACATACAAAGTGCTGATATCCAAGATCGCACCGATCGAAGTAAAAGCCATGGGCGCCCCCGAAGTCAACCTTTTGCCCTCTAAATACAACTTGCAAGACAAAACACCTCTAAGCGCAGAACTTAAAAATGGCGAAAACAAACTCCCACCATTTGAATTAGTCAGTAACAAAAAGTAAACCTGACTCAAATTGAACCATGGCTTCTATCTTCATCTTTTTCCCAAATTTCACTTCCAATAACCTTTCCCATCATTCAAACTAAGCCTATTACTTCACCCCCGGAGAACTCCATGCTAAAGCACACCTTGGCTGCTATTATTTTCATTTTAGTTTTAACCTCTAGCACTATTGCCTCCGAGCTTCGCATCTTTTTTGTCGATGTCGAAGGTGGCGCTGCTACCCTTATCATCACTCCTGCTGGGGAATCACTTCTAATCGATTGTGGTAACCCAGGCAAACGCGATGCTGAACGCATCCACAAAGTTGCTACCGAAAAAGCTGGCCTCAAAGCAATCGATCATCTGTTCATCACCCATTGGCATCTTGACCACTACGGCGGTGCAGAACGCCTGCGTGCGCTGATGCCCATCCACCATTTTTGGGATCGTGGCATTCCTGAAACTCTTCCTGAAGATGCAAAGAATTTCCCGATACTCATTCAGGCATATAAAGCAGCAGGAGGCGATAAATCAAAAACCCTAAAAGCGGGCGATGAAGTTCCTCTAAAACAATTAGAAGGTGCCCCGAAGATTAAATTAAGTATTTTGAGTGCCAGTGGGCAAGTAGTGAAAGATAAGCCAGGCGCTCCTGAAAACCCGATAGCAAAGCAACATCAACCCCGCCCTGAAGATCCTTCTGATAACGCCAAGAGTTTAGGATTCTTGCTTCAGTTTGGCGATTGGAAGTTTCTAGATCTGGGCGACCTTACTTGGAATGTCGAATACAAGTTGGTTCACCCCACAGACAAGATCGGCAAAATCGATGTTTATCAAACGACCCATCATGGATTGGAGATCAGCAATAACCCGGTGGTTATCAACACGGTAGAGCCTCGGGTTGCAATTTTTAACAACGGTTCCAAGAAGGGATGCCATCCGCAAGTTACGGGAACGCTTAGGCGTGTACCGGGATTAGAAGCAATTTTTCAGGTTCACCGGAATGTAAATGCAGGCCCTGGGGAAAACACCGAACCTAGCTTTATTGCAAATGAAGGCGAAGATTGCGCTGCGGAAACCGTAGTCGTAATCGTTGGCAAGGATGCGAAATCTTACTCCGTGCAAGCCGGTAAGAACAAAGCCAAGGACTTTAAAACACGATAAAAAGGTAATTCACAAAGCGACAATAATTAACCTGCAACACAGCTTATTAAAACGGGAGACAGAGGTTAAATAGCTAGGGTAGAAGAGGCTTTATCTTGACTAGAGCTATAAATAGCTTTAATTTAATGTAGTTGAGATTCTACAATTTAATTTGATAGCGAGGTTTTTATGCCCAGTTTAAACCAGCGCAAAGGATTTACGCTTGTTGAGCTTTTAGTCGTCATTGCAATCATTGCAATTTTAGTTGGTTTATTACTTCCCGCAGTGCAAAAAGTGCGCGAAGCTGCAAATCGTATGATGTGCATGAATAATCTTAAACAGCTAGCTTTAGCTGTACACAATTACGAAACTTCAAATGAAATGATGCCTCGGTATCATGATCCAGACCCGCAACGCAGTAGTTGGATGATTCAACTCCTGCCTTATATAGAACAAGGGAATTTTGCTAGTATTTTTGGCAAGGCTGCGCAACCAGCGACAGGTGTTTATGTTCCTCAATCGGGCGGGGTTGGCAGAACACCAGGCCATTGGGAACCGCCCAGCACTCATTCGGTGATGACAGATCCTGGCAAGCCCGGTACAAGAGAAGTCGTATGGCACAATGGAATCAGTGGCTACGAATTAGTAGGGTATGTTGCGCCCACTTACAGGCTTGAACCGCCTGATGCACATTATGTTTATGGCGAACCTGGAACTCCTATAGTTGGGGGATACTGGGATCCGCCTGGCTCCGAACCACAGCCATCCGGTTCTTGGGATACTCCTCAAGCTCAAATTACTTTATCTATTCTTCGCTGCAGGTCTGACCCTTCTGCACCCTATGATTTTAAATATAATGGCTGGGCAGTTACCAATTACCAAGCCAACTGGAATGTTTGGGGCGACACCAATGGCGATGGCAGTACCATTGAAGATTATGGTGGCACTGGAAAAAATGCCCCTGCGCAAAAGTTTTTAAATATCAAAGATGGCTTATCTAATTCCATCCTATTAGCAGAAGGTTATGCCCACTGTGATTCGCTTGGGCGCACCGCCTTTTTTTCTTGGTCTTATGAAGAATTGTATGGCAATACTTTTGGTCTTACCTATATGACAGGGGCCAAAGTGCTGAAATTACCTTATGGGGATTTCCCCTCAGAAACATTAGTAACAGGTATGCCTAACACTTACATGTTTCAAGTTAAACCATTGCCTAAAACTTATAAAGAATGCCCTACAGGAATGGATTGCTGCGCTATGCTTTTTGCGCAAACAGGGCATGATGTTATGCCGGTTGCCATGGCTGATGGTAGTGTTCGCAGCATGAAAAAAGGGATGAATCAGAAAACTTGGACTTACCTGATGCTGCCCCGGGATGGGCAAGTCATTAACAGCCAAGACTAAACCATAACTATGAAAAACCCAAAAAATATATTCAATGATTACATCATCGCCAAGGAAGGCGAAAAACCCTTGATTGTAAAACCAAATGCCATGAAAAAGCTTGTCAAGGATAGACAACTCCTAGGCGATGACTTGGTGTTTTGCGATCTTCAAAAGGTTTGGAAAAAGGCTAGGAATGTTCAAGGCCTTCGTACTATATTTGCCAAACTAGAATCTAATTTAAACACAACAACCTCAAGTCCGGAAATTGATGAAGCCTTCGATGTCATCGGGGCGATAGAGCGGGAAAATTTATCCAATCAACCACCCCTCTCCAATAAAATAATTCCTAATTTGATTGGCGCCATTGAAAGTGAACCAGAGTTACTTGGCAACAATTATCCAAGTCCTCAACAACCGGTATCTTTACAAGATGCAATCAAACACTTACAAAGTAAATCAACTGGCAATGGTGAGTTAGAAGAAGAAGAAACTTCCTTCTATTCCAAATACTGCAAGCCTAAATACTTGGCTTATGTTGGGATATTCTTTGCCTTCTATTTAAGCGGTTATTATTTGTTCTTTTCACCTTCTTATTCGTTACCTGAAATTAAAGAAGTGATTGTTGGAAATGTCACGATTGACAACAAAACAATAACCACCGGAACTGTCACAGTCATGGCTGATGGTAAAACATCCATGGGGATTATTACTCCTGCAGGGAATTACAAGATTACAAATCCGCCCAAGGGTGACCTTAAATTTAAAGTTACGCAATTCGCTCCGCCCCCTGATAATTTAGTTACAAAGGATCTTCCTAAAATAAAAGGCGCGCCCTATTTTCCTCCCGCTTACAACAAATATGAAAATGAGCTGGCACTCAATTACAAAGGGGGAATCAAGGTTTTTGATATCAACCTGAAAATGCCCCCTCCTTCGCTAAATAAATAACCCCTTCTTTCACCTCTCAATCACAAGTTACAATCAGTAAATAAGTCAACATCGGTAAGCTTTCCGCCTTTAACCAATTAGATTAATCATTAAAAATTGCTCATAATCAGGGTTTTAACCACCTTGATGCTATAATTAATTTAGATGGAGAGTTTCTTAAAGAAGTACCTACCATGCCTGAACAAGAAAAAAAATTCGATGGCTACATCATTGCCAAGGAGGGGTATAAACCTCTGATTGTCTCTGGTGAAGCATTAAAAAAGCTGGCGAAGAAAGGGAAGCTTCGTGCAGATGATCTCGTATTTTGCGATTTTCAAAAGGTATGGAAAAAGGCTAGGCATGTGAAAGGGCTGCGCACTTTTTTTGCAAAGCGCTATCCGAATTTGAATGGCCCTGTTTCTGAACACGACATTCACCATGATGAAAAAGATTACGATGTAATTGCTGCAATCGAGCAGGAAAATCTATCCTGTTTACACACAGTTTCTGCCCAAAGTGCCAATGATGGCGTCCACAATAATTTTTCAAACCCCGATATCCACCATTTTACCGAAGACGAATCTCTTCAAGATGCAGTGGCATATTTAAAAAACGGTGCGCCCTCGGATGATACTTTTGTTTCAGATTCTTGGTCAGGCATTTTCAACCCCTTGGTTATCTTTGGGGTTCTAACCTTCCTCACTCTGAGCTTTCTTGGTTATTACTTTTTCTTTATGAAGCAAGCATCTGAAGTTTCATAAACCAAAAAGCCATGTTGGACACTTGCAAAAACAACCCTAAGTAAAAGAAACATGGGCAATTAAGCACTAATATTGAGCTTAGCCTGTTTATTCGTTCCCACCTTACTTCTTTTTTGCCGAATTATTATCAAGGCGGGCTATTGGATATTGAACTGCCTACAGATTTACCTTAATTTAGTGGTATAAACCCCCTGCAAGAATGCAGCTCGATCGCCATCCTTGGTTTGCCCTGAAGTTAGGGCCCCGCTAAAATCCAACCCTTGGGATTTCATGCATAGTTTCCTTGGGAAGCACCATCTACACATGGTTTTCCCGTTCATTTTTTGTGGTTTATTGATTCTGGAATATACCAGTGCAGCTGAAACCGCACGCATTACGCCCTCATATAAAGCTTTGGTCAGACCAAAAATACCCTCAGATTCCCGAGCACTTCATAACCCCATCGATGCCTTCTGGAAAGCTTCACTCAATAAAGCAGGCATCATTCCAGCACAGGAAGCCGACAAACGAACCCTGTTGCGCAGGTTGCATATGGACATGACGGGGCTGCCTCCCAAATCAGAAGAAGTGCAAAAGTTTTTAAATGATGAGTCACCCGATGCCTATGAAAAAGTGGTGGAAAAATTATTGGCATCGCCAGCATTTGGCAAACATTGGGGCCAGCAATGGTTAGATCTTGTTAGGTATAGCGATTCTGAAGGTTTTAAAATCGATCGTATCAGACCTGATGCCTGGAAATTTCGCAACTGGGTAATTCAATCTTTTAACGATGATCTTCCTTATGATAAGTTTATGTCTTGGCAAATTGCAGGGGATGAGTTGGCTCCTGACAACAAAAACGCACGCATAGCCACCGGTTTTTTAAGGCTTGCCCCTGAAGAATCCAACGGAGCTGATTACACTCAGATTCGTCAAGATATTTTAAACGATGTTACCGATGTCACAGCACAGGCTTTTCTGGGTTTGACACTGGGTTGCGCCCGATGCCATAACCATAAATTTGATCCCATTCGCCAAGAAGAATACTTTCAGTTTCAAGCATTCTTCAGCGGTATCCTTTATCCAGATGCTATCCCACTCAGCTCCATTTCACTTACACCAAGCCAAAAGAGTATAGAAGAAAAAGCTCTGTCCATGCGTAAAGATCTTGCGCTAATGATGCGGGAACACGAAAAAAACTTGTTTGAAGAAATCGTAGTTGCATTAGATCCGCAGACTCAAATAGCATTAAAAACTCCTGCAGAAAAACGCACCGTTACCCAATCTCAGTTGGCGACCTTGGCAAGCAAACAAATAGATCGAAGAAAAACAAAGCTCTACCGTAGGTTAAAACCCGAACAACGAACTATTTACGACAAAACATTTGAGAACCTTGCAAGCCTTGCAAAAGAACTACCCATCCAAGAAGCTTACATGGGGGTATCGGAAAAATATGCGAAGCCACCTGCAACATTCCGCTTAGCACAAGGCGATGTACGAAAACCCAAAGAAGAAGTGCAACCAGGCTTTCCCTTATGGATCGAAAAAGAACAGCCCCACATCTCTGCATTAGCGAGCAGTTCGGGTAGAAGAACTGCTCTTGCAAAATGG
>QWPF01000150.1 GCA_003671255.1 Planctomycetota bacterium
AAATTATCCACCCTTATACTGGTGCAGAGCCTGGCGGTTGGGGCTGGACTCCTTTGCCCGGATGTGTTCCTGATGCGGATGACACCCCTGGTGCATTGCTTGCTTTGACCAACCTTAAAGAAAAACCTGCAGAGTGGTTAAGGGCAGGGGTGCGATGGCTTTCAGGTTTGCAAAATACTGATTCGGGTATCCCCACATTTTGCCATGGTTGGAGCAATCTCCCGTTTGATCGAAGTGGGTGTGATCTTACCGCACATATGCTAAGGGCGATTGCGCCTTGGTATCCGGAAGGTGGGACCGAAAATATTGATCCGGAATTGCATTCCGTCGAGGTGGAGTTGGAAAAGTTGTACGATGGCGGCTTGACTTACTTAAGGGAAAACCAGAATGCAGATGGTTCGTGGCTTCCTCTTTGGTTTGGGAATCAGCATGAAGAATCTGAATCGAATCCGGTTTATGGCACATGCAGGGTGCTTGCTGCATTCAGGGATTTAGGGCTTTGGGAAGAACTTCATGCTCGAAAAGGTGTTAGATTTCTTGAAAAAGCTCAAAATAGTGATGGTGGTTGGGGCGGTGCTTATGGTTGCCCATCTTCGGTAGAAGAGAGCTCTTTAGCCTTGGAAATACTCTGGGATATGGACTCAGACCCAAAAGTATTGGAAAAAGGCTTATTATGGTTGATTAATGCCTCGGAGAATGATCAAATATTGAAAGTAGCACCAATTGGGTTTTATTTTGCAAAACTATGGTATTTTGAAAAACTATACCCCATAATCTTTGCTGTTGGTGCTTTAGGAAGAATTAGAAAAAGTATGATGGTGTAATAAACACCATACGATATAAATATCCCGCCTTTAGGAAGTATTAATAATGTCTAGCCAGTTAGTTGAGCCTGATGTTGAACAGGTAGAAAAGAAATCCAGAAAACCTAGTACTTCGCATCTCAAAATAGTTCCTGAAACTAGAGAACTCCGCGATAAAATTAGGGCCGAAATTGCTAAGTTTGCAACTACCCTTGATCGTAAAAATACATTCAACAGAGCCGAGCTTCAGGTGTTCTCCGAACAACTCCTGACCAGCATGGGGTTGGGATTCCAATACACCGGATTCACTTCGGTTTGTATTGCCAACGAATTTTGGCGTGAACAAGTTCAAGCTACCGATTTTTCCCGAAGGCTTCTCCTCATGCCCCATTGCTTAAAGCATGCTGAGGGATGCCCTGCTGATTACGATGAATTTGGACTCGATTGCAGAAAATGTGGCGCATGTTCTGTTGCAGATTTTAAAACCCGTGCCGAAGATCTTGGTTACAAAGTCCTTGTTTCTGAAGGCACACCGATTGTTTTGAAAATTATTGTCAGCGGCCATGTTGATGCCATCGTTGGCGTCGCTTGTTTGAATGTGCTTGAAAAAGCGTTGGATAAAATTCTCCTTGCTGGGGTTCCTTGTGTTGCTGTTCCCCTGCTTTCAAGTAATTGTAAAAGCACTTCAGTGGATGAAGATTGGGTAATGGAGTTCATCAATTTGAAAACTCCAGCACCTGCGACCGTAACAAGGTCTTACATGCATTTGATGCGTGCTTCACATCAAATTTGCGAAGAACCTGAGTTGTCAAGGCTTTGCCCCCCTGCAAGATCGGGCGCTAATTCAAGGGCGGAAGATCCTCTCGCCATTCATGAAAAACTTGCCTACAATTGGCTGGGCAGAGGCGGCAAACGAAGCAGGCCCTTTATCACTCTCGCAGTTTATGACGCGCTTAAGGGCGGCGCTGGTACTTTGAATGCCGAGTCCATTAATATCTCAGATGCAGTCAAGCGTTCTGCTCTTGCAATCGAGGCTTTCCATAAAGCTTCCCTTATTCATGATGACATCGAAGATGATGACAACTTCCGCTACGGCAGTGAAACCATGCATCGCCAGCAGGGCGTTCCCGTTGCGATTAATGTTGGCGATTATCTTGTCGGCCTTGGCTATCGCCTAGCCGCCAAAGATCGTGCAGAACTTGGCTCAGATGTAAGCGCAGATATTCTTTTCAAGCTTTCCGATGCACATGTTAAATTGTCTGAAGGCCAAGGGGCGGAGCTTCTTTGGCGCAATGCTACTGATAAAAATATTACTCCTCTTGAAGCCTTAAGAATTTATGCTTTGAAAACCTCTCCAGCATTCGAGGCTGCTTTGTATGCCGGGGTCAGGCTTGCAGGCCCTGCTGAAACCTACGAAAAAATGATTGGTGAGTTTGCGAAGAACCTTGGTATAGCTTTTCAGATTCTTAATGATTTGGGCGACTTCGATACCAACTCTGAAAATAAGGTTGTTGCAGGTCAGGATGTACTTGCTGGAAGGCCAACAGTGCTTTTGGCCATGGCTCTAGAAACCGCGACTCCTGCTCAAAAAGAAGAGATTCTAGGATTGCTTCAGCGAGCCCGAAAAGGTGATAGCTCTTTCCAATTAGTTGAAAGAATTCACCAGCTTTATCAATTAAATGAAGTGTTCAGCAAAGGGCAAAAGCTTGTGGAAAAATTTAGAGCTCGTGCAGAAACTATTGCGGATGAAGTTGAATCCGAAGACTTCCGCAGATTGCTTTACTTCCTTGTCGATTCAGTTCTCGAAAAATTTGAAGCGCCTCAAACACCCGAGCCTTTACCATTGATTCAATTAGGTAAAGTATGACCCGTTTGCCAGATGATAGTCTTGCTGTGCTTGCTGGTTTATTTAAGGAGTTCCCAAGCGAACCCTTCCCCATAGTTCACCTTGTAAATTCTTCGGATGTTCCAGATGCTTATAAATCTTTATTAGATCATGAGCATCATATGACCGTCACCATGGAATCGCATCACGCTGAACCGGTAAGGGTGAGGGTGTTGTCAGAAATAAGCCAGAATGGTTGTTATTCGCGTATTCTAAATCTGATTGGCGAGAAAACAGGCAAGATTGTTTTGTTTGGCCTGATGAGGGTTAGAATGGAATTTCTTCCCCCTAATGTTCAGGGCGAGATTCTTGCAAGAAAAGAACCTTTGGGAAGAATTCTTATCCGCAACGAAATCATGCGCGAAATAGAGTTGATAAAACTTCTGAAAATTGATGCTTTCCCAGCAAGAGAGCATTGGTTTCACTCCAAGGATCAAAAACCCTATTTTGGTCGAGTCGCATTGATTCATTGTCAGGGCCTGCCCGCAATTGAACTTTTCGAAGTGGTATCCCCATCTGTTTAGATTTCACTTTTCAATTTATCTTCCTACTAACCTTGTATTCGCACGCGTTATTATACTGTAAAGCTATATCTGGTAAGGCTTAATGTTGCAGCGTAGTAATTTCAATAAAAAGGGTCAAAGGGGTGGTAATTCCTAAAAAAAGAGGCTAAACTATAATAGTTGTTTGAACAATTGTTTGATTTAAGTCGATCTTTATACCAAGGGGTATTTAACATGATTATGAAAAACGATCTTGGCCTTGATGTGATTGTAATTGGTGGTGGGCCCGCTGGCTCTTCCACTGCAACCATTCTTGCCCAACATGGCTTAAAAGTTAGACTGTTCGAACGCGAAAAAGGTGCTCGCTTTCATATTGGCGAATCGCTCATGCCCGATACCTACTGGACTTTAAGGCGCATGGGTGTCATCGAAAAAATCAAAGCCAGTGCTTTTACAAAAAAATACAGCGTTCAATTTGTTACCGATACTGGTAAAGAATCTCAGCCCTTCTACTTTTTTGAAAACAATCCCCACGAATGCGCCCAAACCTGGCAGGTTGTTCGTAGCGAATTCGACAAGATGCTTCTCGATAACGCCTCCGATCTTGGAGTGGATGTTTGCTATGGTTGCAGGGTTCTTGATGCGATTTTTGAAGGCACCCGCTGCGTCGGTGTAAAAGTTCAAAACCCCGATGGTTCCATCGAAGAAGTTCGCGCTAAAGTTGTTGTCGATGCCAGTGGTCAAAGTCTTGTTATTGGCAATCGACTTAAAATAAAAGAAACCGATCCTCTTCTTAAGAAAGCTTCTATCTGGGCTTATTTTGAAGGCGCCTCCAGAGAAGCTGGCCTTGATGAGGGCGCAACACTTGTTCTGCAAACTGAAGGAAAAAAAGGCTGGTTCTGGTACATCCCATTGCATAACAACATCGTTAGCGTGGGCGTTGTTTCCTCTATCGAAGATATGTTCGCTGATAAACTTTCCCATGAAGAGATATTTAACCGTGAACTGGATCGCTGCCCTGCTGCAAAGCGCAGAGTCGCTGCAGGCAAAAGAGTTGGTGGATTCATGAGCACGAAGGATTTTTCCTACCGCTGTTCCCAAGTTGCAGGCGATGGCTGGGTATTAGTAGGCGATGCATTTGGTTTCCTCGATCCGATTTATTCCTCGGGGGTATTTCTGGCTCTTAAATCTGGGGAAATGGCTGCAGATGCCATCGCTGAGGCCATATTGAAAAACGATTTATCCGCCGATCAGTTGGGCACTTGGGGGCCTAAGTTTGTTCAAGGTATGGATCGCATGAAAAGGCTTGTTTATGCCTTTTATGAAGGCTTTTCCTTCGGTGCATTTATTCGTCAAAACCCTGACATGAAGCGTCATGTTATTGACCTCTTGGTTGGCGATGTTTTTAAAGATAGCGTTGATGCTGTGGTGAATCCCATGGACTTGATGCGGGAAGAAATGCGCGCCATGACTACCCACATGTAATAAAAGTTCTTAGACACATCTTGCTAGCATCTCTATAAAGATGGTAAGGATTTATCTTACCCTCCACCCACCTCTTCTATACGAGGCAGATGTGACAACTGAAATAAGCAAACCTTTAGGCAGAACGGCTTGGCTGGTTCTTACCGTGGCAGCCATTGGCTTTTTATTTGATACCTATGAACTTTTGATGACACCTTTGGTTCTTGCACCTGCTTTGTCAGAATTGCTGCGGGTTCCACCTAATCACCCTGATGTACAACTCTGGGTTGGAAGGGTTTTGTGGATGACCGCGCTTTGTGGTGGGGTTTTTGGTTTGATGGGTGGGTGGATGATCGATAAGTTCGGTCGTAAGACTGTTATGATTGGCAGTATCTTTGTCTACTCATTTTCACCTGTATTGGCTGGTTTAAGTACAGACCTTACTTGGTTGATCTTTTTCAGATGCACAACTTTTGTAGGTGTTTGCGTTGAATTCGTCGCCGCTGTTACCTGGCTTGCAGAATTGTTCCCGGACAAGCGCCAGCGCGAACTTGCAATCGGTTGGACCCAGGCTTTTGCGAGTGTTGGCGGTTTATTGGTAACGGGTGTTAGTGCAGGCGTTGGTTACATGGTCGCAAATAAAATGTTGCCTACGCTGCCTGTAGGTGATCCTACCAACCCCGCTTGGCGTTTCACTTTAATGACTGGTTTACTTCCTGCAATTCCCATTGCGATTCTTTTACCTTTTGTTCCTGAATCTGCGGTATGGCTTGAAAGGAAAAAGTCGGGTGCATTGCGCAGGCCCAGCTTTTTCGAAATCTTTGAACCTAAATTACTTCGCACCACTGTAGTTGCAACCATTCTTTCTGCTTGTGCCTATGCTGCTGCTTTTGGAACCCTGCAAGTTACCGTTACCCAAGCGGTTCCAGGATTGCCAGATATGGCAGAAACCCGTGCTAAGATGGAGCCTTTGATCAAGGCTAACAAAGGATTGGAAAAACAATTTGCAGGCCTCGACAAGGAGTCTGAAGAATTTAAAACCAAGGATAAGGAATTCAAAGACAACCTCAAAAAGATGGGCAAAATTAATAAAGAAGAAGTCCAGCCTCGTAGGGAGAGTGTGCAATTCATGCAGGAACTCGGCGGGTTGGCAGGTAGAATTCTTCTTGCGATTGCTCTTGTTTCCATTGCCAGCAAAAGGGTGCTTTTATGGATCTTCCAGATTCCTGGATTGTTCATAATTCCTTTGGTTTGGTTTTTTGTTTTCCAAAACGCACCGCACCTTTTCAGTTATGGTGTGTTTCTAGCGGGCCTTTGTATTGTTGCCCAGTTCTCTTACTTCGGTGAATATCTCCCCAAGGTTTTCCCCGTCCATTTGCGTGGTACTGGGAGTGCATTCGCTACCAATGTTGGTGGCAGAATGATTGGAACCTCTGCAGCATTTTTAACCACAAATCTGATTGCACCCATGCTTACCATTGGTTCTAACAACTTTGAAAAAGTTGCTTACGCTGCTGGTATTACTGGCGTGTTGGTTTTTGCAATCGGTTTTGTCACCAGCTTTTTCCTTCTTGAACCAAAGGCGGAAGGTTCCCCCGAATAAGCTTTATAGCTTATTGTTTAATGCGGCTTAACCATGAAAATTGCCTACATCACCGCTGGTGCAGCAGGAATGTTCTGTGGCAGTTGCTTAAATGATAATACCCTCGTTACCGCCCTTTGTGCCCTTGGCCATGATGCGCTGCTGATCCCCACCTATACCCCGATTCGCACTGATGAGATCAGTCAAAGTCTGGATCGGGTTTTCTTCGGCGGCATCAATGTGTACCTGCAGCAGAAGTCCAGATTCTTTCGTTGGACACCATCTTTTTTTGATCGATTATTAGATGCACCCTTTTTGCTGCGGTGGGTTTCAAGGTTTGCTTCCAGTACTAAGGCTGAAGATTTAGGTGATTTGACTATTTCCATGTTGAAGGGCAAACATGGTTATCAGGTTAAAGAGGCCCTAAAACTTGCTGCTTGGTTGAAAAAAGAAATTAAGCCCGATGTCATTCATCTTACTAATGCCCTTCTTTCAGGCATGGCTGATATTCTTTCCAATGAGGTTGGTGCTCCTGTTGTTTGTTCCTTGCAAGGGGATGACATTTTCTTGAATGCATTACCCGAACCTTTTCGAACCAAAGCGATTGATTTGATCTCCGCCAATTCTTCTTTGGTTAATCGGTATGTTGCTTCGAGTTATTTTTATGCAGATAGCATGGCGGCCTACCTTAAAATTCCGAGAGAAAAAATTGGGGTTATTCAGCCAGGCATCAACATCAAGTATCATCTTGCAGGTTCTAATGCTCAAAAAGCAGGAAATGTTCTCGGTTACTTTGCGAGAATTTGTCCGGAAAAGGGTTTTCATAACCTGGTGACT